>NZ_JAMXRY010000078.1:0-13311 GCF_024124525.1 Halomonas sp. OfavH-34-E
TGGCGGATACGACGGACACCTGCCTGCTCCAGGGCCTGGCGAAACGCGCTGATCTCGTCGTCGGGCGGTGGCTGGCGCTGGCTCATGGGGTCCTCGGGTCCGGTAAAAGGGAGGCCCAGTATACCGTGGTGGCCGTGGCAGTGAACCGCCGGCACGGATACAATGCCTTGCGAGTCAGATAGCCATCTATATCGCTATCTCGATCTCTATCTATATCGCTATCCAGGATCTTGCATCTGCCTTCGCCCCTGGAACGGAAGGGACCTTCGCGTGAAGGTCGTCGAAGGCGGTGATTGTCCATGCGATCCTGGCGCACGCCTCTTCTTGAACCCGATCGACAGGATGCCCTCTTGGCCGACTCTTCCTCCTCTCCGTCCACTTCCAGGTCTTCGACGCTGGCGCTCCCCGACGCTGAATTGGCCGACGGCCTGTTCACCCTGCGCGACTGTCTGCGCTGGGCAACCAGCGAGTTTCACCTGGCGGGGCTGACCTACAGCCACGGCACAGACAGCGCCTGGGACGAGGCGGTGGCACTGGTGCTTGGCGCCTTGCATCTGCCCTGGAACGTGGACCCCGGCGTGCTGGACGCGCGGCTGCTGCCGATGGAACGCGAGCGCATCGTCGGTCTGGTGCGCGCCAGGATCAGCGACAGGCGGCCCTTGCCCTACCTGCTCGGCGAGGCCTTCTTCGCCGGGCTTGTGTTCAGTGTGGACGAGCGGGTGTTGATTCCGCGCTCGCCGATTGCCGAGTTGATCGAGTCGGGCTTTCAGGCCTGGTTCCCCGAGGAGCCGCCTCGGCGCATCCTCGACCTGTGCACCGGCTCGGGCTGTATCGGCATCGCCTGCGCCGAGTATCTGCCTACCGTCGAGGTGGACCTGTCCGATATCAGCCAGGACGCCCTGGCGGTGGCCCGTGAGAACATCAATCGCCACGACGTAGGCCGGCGCGTGCGCGCGGTGCACAGCGACGTCTTCGATGGCCTGGAAGGTCAGCGCTACGACTTGATCGTGTCCAACCCGCCCTACGTCGATATCCGCGACCTGACCACCATGCCGGAGGAGTTCCGTCATGAGCCGGCTCTGGCGCTGGGGGCGGGCAGCGATGGCCTGGATATCGTCAGACGTATCCTGCGCGAGGCAAGAGCGCACCTCAGCGACCACGGCGTGCTGATCGTCGAGGTCGGCAACTCCGATCATCATCTGGAAGCGGCCTTCCCCGAGGTTCCCTTCCTGTGGCTCGAATTCGAGCGCGGCGGTCAGGGCGTGTTTGCCCTCACCGCCGAAGAACTCGACGCCCATGCGGCGTCCTTTGCACAACAATAGAGGAGCGCCCATGTCCGGCAATACCTTCGGCAAGCTGTTTACCGTCACCACCTTTGGCGAGAGTCACGGGCTTGCGCTCGGCGCCATCGTCGATGGCTGCCCGCCTGGCATCGAGCTCAGCGAGGCCGATCTGCAGGCCGACCTGGATCGTCGCCGTCCAGGCACGTCGCGCCATACCACCCAGCGTCGTGAGCCTGATCAGGTGAAGATCCTGTCGGGCGTGTTCGAGGGGCGCACCACCGGTACCTCGATTGGCCTGTTGATCGAGAACACCGACCAGCGCTCCAAGGACTATTCGAAGATCAAGGACCATTTCCGGCCGGCCCACGCCGACTACACCTATCACCACAAGTACGGCGAGCGCGACTATCGCGGTGGCGGACGTTCCAGTGCCCGCGAGACCGCCATGCGGGTGGCCGCCGGGGCCATCGCCAAGAAGTACCTGGCGAGCCAGGGCATCGTGGTGCGTGGCTACATGAGTCAGCTGGGCGAGCTGGCCATCGAGTTTCGTGACTGGGAAGCGGTCAACGACAACCCCTTCTTCTGTCCCGACCCCGAACGGGTGCCGGAACTCGAGGCCTACATGGACCAGCTTCGCCGTGACCAGGACTCGGTGGGGGCGAAGATCACCGTCACCGCCGAAGGGCTGCCGCCCGGGCTTGGCGAGCCGGTGTTCGACCGCCTCGATGCCGAACTGGCCCACGGCCTGATGAGCATCAACGCGGTCAAGGGCGTCGAGATCGGTGACGGCTTTGCCAGCGTGGCCCAGCGTGGCAGCCAGCACCGTGACGAGATGACCCCGGAGGGTTTTCTGTCGAATCATGCCGGTGGCGTACTGGGAGGCATCTCCAGCGGCCAGACGCTGATCGCTCACCTGGCGCTCAAGCCGACCTCCAGCATCACCATTCCTGGGCGCTCCATCGACGTGTACGGCAACCCGGTGGAGGTGGTGACCAAGGGACGCCACGATCCCTGCGTGGGGATTCGTGCCACGCCCATCGCCGAAGCGATGATGGCGCTGACCCTGATGGACCACCTGCTGCGTCATCGCGCACAGAACAGTGATGTGCGAGTCAGCACACCACGGCTACGCTGAATCGCAGAGCATGACAGGACTGCTACACTCAAGTAACTGTGGCAGGGAAGGTGCAGGATGCAGGCATCTTTGCGCCCGATAGCGCGGGCTACCGGCGCCACACACCGCCATACAAGGATCACGAGGCCAGCATGAAGATCAACGTCGAATTCGATCTGACCCCGGAAGAGTTACGCCAGGCATTGGGGCTTCCCAATATCGAGGCCTTCCAGCAGGACCTGCTCGATCGCATTCATCGGCAGATGGAGTCCGGTGTCGAAGGCTACGATCCGATGAGCCTGATGCAGCCGTTCCTGCAACAGCCGGCGCTGCAGCAGGGACTGTCCCAGGGGCTTGCCAGTTTCGGCAACTATCAGAAGATGATGATGGATATGCTGACCCAGGCCGCCCAGAGCGCCAAGGGTTCTTCTGCCAAGGATGACAAGGCCGAGGAGGCGTCAAGCTCCACGGCGCCGCGGTCCAGTGGGGCGGCCAAGGCCAGCTCGCGCAGCGCCAAGGGCGGCAAGAGCTAGCCAGGTGCTCGTCAAGTGCCCGCCAGGGGCCCGCAGGAAAGCGGCCACGGGTATGACGGGGAGGGCAGATTCGCCGATGGCGAGGGTGCGGGGCGTCTTGATGCACAATCGCGCAGGAGGCGACGCCTGTCATGGCGTTGTCACCGAGGGTGTGCCAGACTGAGTTTGTTGCGCTGCAACAACGCTGTCCTCAGCATGCTTCCTGGACGGAGGCGCCATGGCGGACAGTGGCAGCGGATTGCCGAGTGGACAGACACCATCGACACGATTCCAGGAGGTTCGGTCATGCAAGACAAGATGTTCGACAACTTCAACGAGCAGACTCGTCAGTTCTTCGAGCCGATGCGCAAACTCAACTCCCTGATGCTGGACAACATGCAGAAGATGTCCCAGTACCAGATGGAGTCGATGAAGCGCTACAGCCAGATGGGTACCGAGCGCATGCGTGAAGCCACCGCGATCAACGACGCCGAGGGGCTGCGCGACTTCTCTACCCGTCAGGCCGAGATGCTCAACGAACTGTCGGCGCAGATGCTCGAAGATGCCCGCGCCATGAGCGAAATGAGCCTCGAGTTCAAGAGCGAACTGGAGTCGCTGTTTGCCGAGTCCGGCCAGCAGCTTGCCGATCAGGCGACCCAGGCCCGCGACCAGGCGACCGAGGCGGTCGAGAAGGCCACCCAGCAGGTCACCGAGGCAGCCGAAAAGGCCACCCAGCAGGCCAGCCAGGCGACTTCACAGGCTGCCTCCCAGGCCTCGTCTCAGACCAGCAGCGCCAGCAAGTCGACCGGCGGAACCGCCAAGGCGACCTCCAGCCGCAAGCGCACCTGAGCCAAGCGGGTCTGAGGCAGGCGCACCTGAGACAAGAGTACTGTTGGACGTGCCAACGAGTGAGCGGCCGCAGGCGAGTGCAGGCATTGGCGTGAAGCGCCTGCCGCACGACGGTATAGACAGCGGCGGCCGACTCGCCCCCCAACAACGATGACGAAACGAGGGTGGATAGCTGCGACGCCGCGAGGCCGACGGTGGTCCACCCTTTTTTGCAGGGCAGGCCAGAGGAGAACGCAATGGCGGCAGGTGATCAGGCGGCGGACAACCCGGAGGAATGGGGCAACCAGCTATCGGTGCTGGGTGCCGAGTACCAGGCGTTGATGGAAGATTTCCTTTCGCGCATGGTGCCCAATGACGCAGCGGATTCGGTGATGGAGGACATTCGCAACAGCTTCCAGGCCGGTGCCGAATCGCTGATGCGCAATCCCACTCTGCTATGGGAGACCCAGGCCAAGCTGATGCAGGATCAGATGGCGCTGTGGCAACAGGCCATGGCGGCGGCCAGCGGCGGTGCCTTCGAGCCCTTGGTGACGCCGTCCCGCGGCGATCGCCGCTTCAAGGACGAGGCCTGGACCAGCGATCCTGGCTACAACGCCATCATGCAGCAGTATCTGCTGTTCTCGAACACCGTCGAGACTCTGGTGGACAAGCTCGACGATCTGAGCCCCGGCGAGAAGCGCAATCTGTCCTTCTACGCGCGTCAGATGGTCAACGCCATGTCGCCGACCAACTTCGTCTCCACCAATCCCGAAGTCATGCGCAAGACCCTCGAGACCCGGGGCCAGAACCTGGTCGACGGTCTGTCGCGTCTGCGCGAGGACCTGGCCAACTCGGCCGAGGGTCTCAACGTCACCATGACCGATCGCAGCGCCTTCGAGGTCGGTGAAAACATCGCGGTGTCACAAGGCGCGGTGGTGATGGAAAACGAGCTGATCCAGCTGATCCAGTACGCGCCTACCACCGAGAAGGTGTTCAAGACGCCGCTGTTGATCGTGCCACCCTGGATCAACAAGTTTTACGTGCTCGACCTGCGCCCGGAAAACTCGCTGGTGAAGTGGCTGGTGGACCAGGGCCACACCGTGTTCCTGATCTCCTGGCGCAACCCCGGCCCGGAGCAGCGCGATCTGACCTGGGCGGACTATATGCAGCTTGGTCCAATCGCGGCGCTGGACGGCATCGAGCAGGCCACCGGCGAGAAGTCGGCCAACTTCCTGTCCTACTGCATCGGCGGCACCCTGACGGCCTCGACCATGGCCTACCTGACCAGCACCCGGCGCGGGCGCAAGGCCAAGTCGGTGACCTACATGGCGACCCTGCAGGACTTCCGTGACCCCGGCGAGATCGGCGTCTTCCTGAGCGAACCGGTACTTCAGGGCATCGAAGCCAAGCTCGAGCAGGATGGTTACCTGGATGGCCGCGTCATGGCCTACTCGTTCAACCTGCTGCGGGAGAACGACCTGTTCTGGTCGTTCTACGTCAACAACTACCTGAAGGGCGAGGATCCTGCGGCCTTCGACCTGCTGTACTGGAATACCGACGGCACCAACCTGCCAGCGGGTACCCACGGCTGGTACCTGCGTCACCTGTATCAGGAGAACCAGCTGGTCGAGCCAGGCGGTGTCGAGCTCGACGGTGTCAAGATCGACCTGCGCAAGGTGTCGACGCCGAGCTACTTCATCGCCACCAAGGAAGACCATATCGCCAAGTGGAACAGCAGCTACTACGGCGCGCTGTTGCCCAAGGGCCCGGTGACCTTCGTGCTGGGGGGCTCCGGCCATATCGCCGGTGTGGTCAATCCGCCGCACAAGAACAAGTACGGCTACTGGACCAACGACGAGCTACCCGACAACCACGAAGAGTGGCTGGCCGGGGCCAAGGCCAATGAAGGCTCCTGGTGGCCCCACTGGCAGGAGTGGATGGTCAAGGGTGGCTACGTGGACGCCGACAAGATGGTCGATGCCCGCGAGCCTGGTGGCGGTGAGCTGCCGCTGCTGGAGCCCGCGCCGGGGCGTTTCGTCAAGACCAGCATCCCTGAAGTGCTGGGCGAGGCGGAGGACGACGAGGCCGCCGAGTAACGTTCGTCAGCGTGACAGGCAGGAGGGTATCCGAGGAACGCATCTGGCCCTTGGTACCCGCCTGACGCTCGTACACTGATCCGCACTGTTGCAACATGGTGGCAACACGGTTGCAACACAACAACGCCGCGAGGGCCTGAGCCCTCGCGGCGTTGTCGTTTGTGGTGAATGTCGTTCGCGGCCAGAGCGGCGTCGACGGTCGTTGGCTTGCGTCGGCTTGCGTTGGCTTAGCCCCGCCGGCGCCACAGTGCGCCCGCCAGCAGCATCAGCCCGGCGACGAGCCAGGTGGGCCAGCTACCGGTGCGGGTGAAGGGCGTCAGCCCCTGCATCGGCTGCACCTGACCGTCCAGGCGAGCCGTCTCGAACTGGGGCAGCTGGTCGAGCAGGCGTCCCTGATCGTCGATGATGGCGGTGATGCCATTGCTGGTGGCACGCATCACGTAGCGGCCGTTTTCCAGGGCGCGCAGCCGGGCCATTTCCAGGTGCTGGTGGGGGCCGATCGAATCGCCAAACCAGCTGTCGTTGGAGACGGTGAGCAGCAGTTCCGAATCACGGGCACGCTCGGCCACCAGGTCGGCGTAGATGATCTCGTAGCAGATGGCGTTGCCGAGGGTGTGACCGGCGGCGGTCATCGGCGGCTGCGTATCCGGTCCTGGCGTCATGGCAGGCATCGGCAGGTCGAAGAAGGCGATGGCGCCCCTGAGCAGGCTTTCCAGTGGCAGGTACTCGCCGAAGGGCACCAGGTGGGCCTTGCGATAGGCGCCACTGGCGTTGCCGTAGGCGCTCACGGCGTTGAAGAAACGCCCGTCGGCGTCGCGCTGAAGGATGCCGGTCAGCAGCGCCGTCTCGGGGGCCAGCGCCGCCTGGGCGCGGGCCATGATCGGCTCGGCCTGGTCCTCGAACATCGGCAGGGCCGCCTCGGGCCAGATAACGATGTCCGGCTCCACCGGGACGGTCGCCTCCAGGTCACCGGTCATGCCCAGATAGGTATTGACCGCCTGGCGCTGGCCTTCTGGCAGCCACTTGATCTCCTGGGGCAGGTTGCCCTGCAACAGGGCCACGTTCAGCGGATCACCGGTGGGCGAGGTCCACTGGTTCGGCAGCAGCCAGGGCAGACCCCACAGGGCCACCAGCGGCAGGGCGGCCAGCGGTCGTGGCCGCGCGAGCTCCGTCAGCAGCACGCCGCTGGCCGCCACCACCAGCGACAGCAGGTAGACGCCACCCAGGGGCGCCAGCGCCGACAGCGGTGAGTCGACCTGGGTGCTGCCGAGCAGCAGCCAGGGAAAGCCGGTGAACAGCCAGGTCCTGATCCACTCCATCAGTACCCAGAAGCCGACGAAGCCGAGCCCGCCCGCCAGCGCGGTGGGGCGGGCCGGCATCAGGCGCCGGAACAGCCCCATCGGCAAGGCGACGAACAGCGCCATGCTGGCCACGAACAGGGCGGTCAGGAAGAACGCCAGCGGTGCGCTGGTGTAGCCATAGTCGTGGATCGATACGTAGACCCAGGAGGCGCCGCTTCCGAACAGTCCAAGGCCGTAACACCAGCCGCGCAACAGCGCCTGGCGTGCGCTCTGACGGTAAAGGCCGGCATAGACCAGGGCGGCGGCCAGCGGGGCCAGCCACCACCAGGAAAAGGGGGCGGCGGCGAGGGTCGTCAGCCCTCCGGCAATCAGGGCGGCAAGGTAGCCGGCCCTGCCGCCGAGCACTCGCTCGAGCATGGGGTCCATCCTTGGTGTGGGCGAGAAAGGCAAGGCGTCCCCGGACGGGGACGCACGGGTTCAGTCGTCGGTACGGCTTTCGGGTTCTACCTCGAGCAGCCGGATACGCCGATTGTCGGCGTTGAGCACGGTGAAGCGCCAGCCCCCGATCAGAGTATGTTCGCCGCGCGCCGGCAGGTGGCCGAAACGCTGCATCACCAGTCCTCCCAGGGTATCGAACTCGTCGTCGGAGAAGCGCGTGCCGAAGCGCTCGTTGAAGTCCTCGATGGGGGTCAGGGCACGCACCGCGTAGCGATCATCGCCCAGCTGGCGGATGTCCTCTTCCTCGTCGGTGTCGTGCTCGTCTTCGATGTCGCCGACGATCTCCTCGAGGATGTCCTCGATGGTGACGATCCCGGCGGTGCCGCCGTACTCGTCCACCACCACCGCCATATGGCTGTGGGTGTCACGGAACTCCTTCAACAGGCTGTTGAGGCGCTTGGACTCCGGCACGAACATGGCAGGGCGCAGGACTTCTTCAAGCTGGAAGGGGCGGTCGTCGCTGGACCCCTGCAGCAACGGCAGCAGGTCCTTCACCAGCAGGATGCCCTTGACCTCGTCGAGGTTCTCGCCGATCACCGGGTAGCGCGAGTGACCGGTCTCGAGAATGATCGGCAGGTAGTCCTCCAGCGGCTGATCGAGCTCCAGGGCGGTGACCTGGGAGCGCGGGATCAGCACCTCCCTGACCTGCTGGTCGCTGATGTTCAGGGCGCCTTCGATGATGGTCATGGCATCCTGCTCAAGCTTCAGGCGGCTGCCCGCCTGGCGCAGGAATTCGCGCAACTCTTCTCGCGAGCTGGGTTCGTCACTGTCGCTGGACAGGGCACTGAAGAGTTTGTCGAACCAGGATTTGTTGGGGGCCTGGCTACTCGATCGGTCTTCGCTCATGCGTCGGCTCTCTCGTCCTCGCTACCGGGATCCGGAGATGGGGCCGGCGGGGCGTAAGGGTCGTCAATGCCCAGGCCGGCAAGGATACTGCGCTCGAGGCCTTCCATGAGGTCGGCCTCCTCATCCTCGATATGGTCATGGCCCAGCAAATGCAAGGTGCCGTGGACAACCATATGAGCGTAGTGATCGATCAGCGACTTGTCCTGCTCGCGTGCTTCGCGCACGACCACCGGATGGCAGATCACCAGATCGCCAAGCAGCGGAAGCTCGAGGCCTGGCGGGGCCTCGAAGGGGAATGACAGGACATTGGTCGGGGCATCCTTGCCACGGTAGTCACGGTTGAGGGTCTGGCTCTCGTCGGCGTCGACCAGGCGAATCGTGAGTTCCGACTCCGCCCGTTCGGGGTAGTGGGCCAGCACGGCGTCGACCCAGCGCTCGAGGTCATCGGCCTCTGGCAGGTCGCTGGCCTCGCTGGCCACCTGACGGTCCACGCAGGCGCTCATCGGTGGGCGTCTCCGTCACCGTTCATGGACTGTAGACGCTCGGCACGCTCCAGCCGACGCTCTTCGGCACGCGCCTCGCGGCGGGCGCGCTCCTCGGCTTCCTGGTTGGCCTCGAACAGGTCGTAGGCCTCGATGATACGCTGCACCAGCGGGTGGCGAACCACGTCCTTGGCGGCGAAGTGGGTCACCCCGATACCGGCGGTGTCCTTGAGCACATCGAGCACCTGGATCAGGCCGGAGCTCTGGCCCTTGGGCAGGTCGACCTGGGTCACGTCGCCGGTGATCACCGCGGTGGAACCGAAGCCGATGCGGGTCAGGAACATCTTCATCTGCTCGCGAGTGGTGTTCTGGCTCTCGTCGAGAATGATGAAGGCATTGTTCAGGGTGCGCCCGCGCATGTAGGCCAGCGGCGCGATCTCGATCACCTGGCGCTCGATCAGCTTGGCGACTTGCTCGAAGCCGATCATCTCGTACAGGGCGTCATACAGTGGGCGCAGGTAGGGATCGATCTTCTGGGCAAGGTCACCGGGCAGGAAGCCGAGCTTCTCGCCGGCTTCCACCGCCGGGCGCACCAGCAGGATGCGTCGCACCTGCTGTTGGTTGAGCGCTTCCACCGCAGCCGCCACCGCCAGGTAGGTCTTGCCGGTGCCGGCGGGGCCGATGCCGAAGTTGATGTCGTGGTTGCGGATGCTGGTGACGTAGCCCTGCTGATTGAGGCCGCGCGGCTTGATCAGGGTGCGCGGGGTACGAATCAGCACCTCGCCCTCGCCGGCGTCTTCTTCGGCGTCCTCGTCGAGGGCCTCGATGCCGGCTTCCTGCAGGAACAGGTGCACGGTGTCCGGGGTCAGCTCGGTGGCCTCGGCCTCACGATAGAGGTGTTCCACCAGGTTCGCGGCCGCCTTGACGCGAGCGCCGGGGCCGGCCAGCTGGAACATGTTGCCGCGGTTGCGCAGGGTGACGCCGAGCCGGCTTTCGATCAGCTTCAGATGCTCGTCGCGCTGGCCACACAGGTTGGCAAGACGGCGGGGCTCGTTGGGTTCGAGGTTGAGCGTGATGATGCGGTTGGCCTGGGTCGATGGCTGGCTCAAGGCGTGAAGAATCCGTGTTTGGGTGGCTTTGAAGGTTCAGCTTACTGCCCCGGCGTGGGCCAGGGCAATGCTCCGGGTCCTGTGCATTGGCGATCGTCATGGTGAAACGGCCAAGCCGCCCGTCCCGGAGCAGGGCGAGCCTCAGTAGCGCTCGCCGGAAGCCAGTTCGCCACGCAGCGAGTTGGGCAGGGCCTCGGTGATCTCGACGTCGACGAAGTAGCCGATCAGCTCGGTGGGATTGGCCGCGCGGAAGTTGACCACCCGGTTGTTCTCGGTGCGTCCGGACAGCTGGCCCGGGTCGCGGGGCGAGAAGCCGCTGACCAGCACGCGCTGGGTAGTGCCCACCATGCGCCGACTGATCTGCATCGCCTGCTGGTTGATGCGCTCCTGCAGGATCGCCAGACGCTGCTTCTTGATCTCTTCCGGGGTCTCGTCGTCAAGCGCCGCCGCCGGGGTGCCCGGGCGAGCGGAGTAGACGAAACTGAAGGACACGTCGAAGCCGATGCGATGGATCAGGTCCATGGTCGCCTCGAAGTCCTCCTCGGTCTCGCCCGGGAAGCCGATGATGAAGTCCGAGGAGAAGCTGATGTCCGGGCGCAGGGCGCGGATGCGCTCCATCTTGTCGACGTACTCTTCGACCGTGTGACCGCGCTTCATCGCCGCCAGGATGCGGTCGGAACCGGCCTGCACCGGCAGGTGAAGGTGGCTGACCAGCTCCGGAATCTCGGCGTAGGCCTCGATCAGGCTGTCGCTGAACTCCACCGGGTGCGAGGTGGTGAAGCGGATACGGTCGATGCCGTCCACCGCCGCCACGCAGGCGATCAGTTCGGCCAGATCGATTTCGTCGCCGTCGTCGTTGAGCCCGCGGTAGGCGTTGACGTTCTGGCCCAGCAGGTTGATCTCGCGAACGCCCTGGTCGGCCAGGTGGAAGACCTCGTCCATGACCGCCTCGAACGGCCGCGAGACTTCCTCGCCACGGGTGTAGGGCACCACGCAGAAGGTGCAGTACTTGGAGCAGCCTTCCATCACCGAGACGAAGGCGCTGGCGCCGTCGGAGCTGGGCTTGGGCAGGTGATCGAACTTCTCGATCTCGGGGAAGGTGACGTCCACCACCGAGATCTGGTTGTCACGGCTGGCGTCGAGCATGCTCGGCACCCGGTGCAGGGTCTGGGGACCGAACACCATGTCGACGTGGGGGGCGCGCTTGCGAATGGCCTCGCCTTCCTGACTGGCCACGCAGCCGCCGACGCCGATCACCAGATCGGGGTTGGACTGCTTGAGCTTCTTCCAGCGACCGAGCTGGTGGAACACCTTCTCCTGGGCCTTTTCCCGAATCGAACAGGTGTTGAGCAGGATCACGTCCGCGTCCTGTTCGTTGTCGGTCAGTTCCATCTGATGGGAGTCGCCGAGCAGATCCGCCATGCGGGCAGAGTCGTACTCGTTCATCTGGCAGCCGTGGGTCTTGATGAAGAGTTTCTTCGTCATAGCAATATGTCGGGCTCCCGGCCCGATGGGCACCAGGGGTGCCTGGTCACGTGAGTGGTGGTGAATGGGCGCGAGACTGGCGGTCGAACGACCGTGGCGCATGGTGGCGCATTATACGCACCCGGCCCGGGTGGGGCCAGTTTGCCGATGTACCGGCCAGGGACCAGGGCAGGGCGCGCGGAGATCCCGGTGGATCTTGGTCCACCGGCCGGGGTATCCCGGTGAGCCAATGTGATAGTCTTGCGGGCGGATGGGAACGCGGGCTGGCTATTTTATGACCATTTTGTGCCAACCCCAGGTGTCTCGCCCGCAGGACAGCGATGTCCAGCGGTTTTCCCGACACTTGTCCACAGGAGCTGTGGAACGTTTGTCACCCTCCTTGGTCTCATCGCACGTTGCGGCTTGGCAGGAAGCCGGCGCAGCGTCACTCGAGTCGCAACCGAGCCCAGATTAGCCAGGAAAGACGGCATGAAAACGCAATTTCTCAAGACAGTGACCCTGGGCCTCGCCCTGACCGGCGCCGCCCTGCCGGCGATGGCTCAGGACGAGGGCACCTCACGGTGGGTGTCGGACGAACTCACCACCTATGTGCGCAGTGGCCCCACCGACGGCTACCGCATCGTCGGCACCTTGACCGCCGGCCAGCCGGTGACCCTGCTGGACACCTCCGGCGACTATTCCCAGGTCCGAAGCGACAGCGGAGACGTGGTCTGGGTCCCCAGCAGCGAACTGCAACAGACCCCCAGCGCCAGCGACCAGCTGCCCAAGCTCGAGGCAAGGGTGGAAGAACTCACCGAGGAGCTCGACGGCATCAACGAAAGCTGGGAAGAGCGCACTCGGACCATGACCGAGACCCTCGAGGTGCGCGAGAGCCGCATCGCCGAACTGGAAGCACGCAATCATGAGCTGGAGAGCGCCTTCAGCGATATCAGCGAGACCAACAAGGACCTCGAGGCTCGCCTGGAGACCCGCAAGGAAGACCTGCTGATGCGCTACTTCATGTACGGCGGGGGCGTCGCCGGGGCGGGCCTGATCGTCGGCCTGATCGTGCCGCACCTGCCGCGGCGTCGGCGCAAGCGCGACCGCTGGTTCTAGCACCCGGGACAGAGAATTCGATGCACGAACACTGGTTGAAACGCTGGGAAGAGGGGCGCATCGGCTTTCATCGCGATAGCGTTCATCCTGCACTGATCCGCCACTGGCCGATGCTGGGGGCGGTTCCCGGGACCAAGGTACTGGTGCCGCTGTGCGGCAAGAGCCTGGATATGCGCTGGCTGGCCGAGCATCAACATCCGGTGCTCGGCATCGAGCTGTCGGAGCGCGCGCTCGAACAGTTTGTGGAAGATGGCCGAGGGGAGGTGTCGCGCTACCAGCAGGACGGTTTCGCGATTCTGCGTCAGGGCAGTATCGAGCTATGGTGCGGTGACTTCTTCCACTTCCATATCGCCCAGGCCTCGGAGATCGGCGCCTTCTATGATCGCGCCGCCCTGATCGCCTTGCCCGAGGCCACCCGCCAGCGCTACGCCTTTCACCTGGCCCAGCTGATACCGCCTGGCGCGCGGGGGCTGCTGGTCAGTCTGAGTCGGAGCGGCGACGACGGTCCGCCGTTCCATGTGGACGGCGCTGAGGTGGCGTGTTGCGCCCTGTTCCTCTAGCAGCTGGTCCAGGCGGCGCCCGGCGCCGCAGAAGGTTTCTCCGTAGGAGCTGTCGCCCAGGGCGATCAGGCCATAGCGAAGCTGCCCAAGGCCGGGGCTCTT
>NZ_JAMXRY010000079.1:0-12873 GCF_024124525.1 Halomonas sp. OfavH-34-E
GAGCGGCAGATCGCCAAGGTCAGTCGCAAGGTGCTGCGTGAGCGGCTCGCCAGGCGCGGGCGCGAGAGCGTCGATCAGATCGAGGCGCGCCTTGCGCGCCACGCCGAGGTGGAGGCCGAACTCGAGCGCTGCCATCCGGCACTGGATCGCGTCGACAACGGTGGCAGCCTGGACGAGAGCGTCCGGGCGCTGGAGGCGATCATCGCCTCCCGCCACTGACGGAGCCGGCGTCGAGCCTGTCGGCGCCGGCCTTGTGTCGATCGCCGACTACAGCGGCAGTGCGTACCACCTCACCAGCGCAAGCGGCTTGTGCCCCTTGCTTCAGCTCGGAGACTTCCATGGAGTTTCGCTTCAACGGCACCGGAGACAGCGCCCAGGTGCCTCGCTTCGGCTGCGACTGTCGCGCCTGCACTCGGGCCAGGGTGTTCACCAGCCATCAGCGTGGCCCCTGCTGCGCCGAGCTGAGCGTGGACGGCCGGCGCTACCTGCTCGACGCCGGGCGCATGGACCTGGCCCATAGCTGCGAGCTGGAGCGTCCCGCCGCCTTCTTCGTCACCCACTACCACGCCGACCATGTGCAGGGGCTGTTTCACCTGCGCTGGGGGACCGGCACGTCGATCCCGGTCTACGGCCCCAAGGACCCCAACGGCTGCGCCGATCTCTATCGCAACAGCGGCATCCTCGACTTTCAGCCGGGGCTCAAGCCGTTCAAGCCGCTGGACTTCGACGGGCTGACGGTGACCCCGGTGCCGCTCAATCACAGCAAGCCGACCCTCGGTTACTGCCTGGATGATGGCGGCACCCGCCTGGCCTACCTGACCGACACCCAGGGCTTGCCCGGCGCCACCGAGCGCTTTCTGCGCCAGTGGGACGCCGACGTCGTCGTGCTCGACGCCTGCCACCCGGCCAGCCAGCTCGAGACGCGCAACCACAACAGCATCACCCAGGCGCTGGAGATCATCACCCGGCTCGACCCGCCCCGGGCCTATCTCACCCACATCAGCCATGAACTGGACGCCGAGCGTCTGGACCAGCCGACCCCCTTGCCGCCCAAGGTGCGCATCGCCCGGGATGGCGAGACGTTGGAGGACTGGGATCGCCTGGACGCCGTCTGCTAGGGCTTGCAGGAAAAGTGTCTGCGCTCGGTAATACGGCATTAAAAATCGGCTGGTGCGACAGTCCGGTCAAAGTGCTCATTTACGCCTCGTAAACTGCGCTGTCTCACCGATTTTTGCCTTGTCTAACCATCGCTCGCCGGCTTTTCGTACTAAGCCCAGGCAAGGCGTTGCTCCAGTTGCGGCCTTGGCTTCCTTCATGCTGACTTATCTGCGAGAGCACCCCTGATCATGTCCGATATCCCCACGCCGTCTGTGTCTGACGGCTCCTTATCTTGTGACTCGCCCAGTGGCTCACCCAGAGACTCATCCAGCGCGCTGGCCCAGCCGACGTCCCCGCGTCTTTCCGAGCGGCCCAACGTCGCTACCGACGCTCGCCTGCACCACAGTGAGCTTGGGCGCTTCACCGAGGTCGGCAGTCGCTGCGTTTTCAACCATGTCAGTCTCGGCGACTACAGCTATATCGAGCGTGACGGCGACGTCATGTTCGCTACCATCGGCAAGTTCACCTCCATCGCCGCCAGCGTGCGCATCAACCCGAGCAACCACCCTTGGTGGCGGCCGACCCTGCACCACTTCAGCTATCGCCCCGGCAAGTTCGGCTTCAGCGACGAGGCCCTCGACGGCGAAGTATTCGCCTGGCGCGAGGCCGACCGGGTGGTTATCGGCCACGACGTCTGGATCGGCCACGGCGCCATCGTGCTGCCCGGCGTGACCATCGGTCACGGCGCCATCGTCGGCGCCGGCAGCGTGGTGACCAGAGACGTGCCGGCCTACCACATCGTGGTGGGCAACCCCGCCCGGGTGCTCAGGCCACGCTTCGACGACCCCACCATCGCCGAGCGCCTCGAGCGCCTGGCCTGGTGGGACTGGCCGGACGAGCGTATCAAGGCCCATCTGAAGGGCTTTCAAGGCAACGTCGAGGACTTTCTGGCCGAGGCGGAGCGGGGGACATCCAGGTAGGGACAAGAGGGGCAGGCGGTGTGGGGGAGGCTTCATGACCCCTAGTCGGTTGGACATTGACGTTATAGGGCGCCGACATACGCCAGCGACTTTGCTGAATTGAAACGATTGATGACGCTTTGATGGCAGCGTTGTGAATCGCCGCCTAGCTTTCCTGAATCGTCGGGGGGAGCGCTCGAGCAGTGGCCAGGGCTCGCAGATTCTCTCCGGCTCTGTCGGCGACCGACCCTGCTCAGGAGTGCCCCTTTTGATCCACCGCCTCTTTTCCCCAGTGCAGCGCCCCCCGACCCTGACGGAGGCGCTGGTATCGCTGATCGCCCTGGTGGTCGGCATCGGCGTATCCATCGTCGTCTACGGGCTCGATCCGCAGATTCCCATGTTGCTGGGGGTGATCGTGGCAAGTCTGGTGGCGCTGCGCTGCGGCTACCGCTGGGACGATATCCAGGAAGGCATGGTGCGAGGCATCCACAACGCCCTGCCGGCGCTGATCATCCTGATGGTGGTGGGGGTACTGATCGGGGTGTGGATTCAGGCCGGGGTGGTGCCGACGCTGATTTCCTATGGCCTCAAGCTGCTGTCGCCGACGATCTTCCTGCCGGCGGCGGTGGTCATCTGCGCCATCTCGTCGCTGGCGACCGGGTCGAGCTGGGGCACCTCCGGCACCCTGGGGGTGGCGCTGATGGGGATCGGCGGCTCGCTGGGGATTCCGCTGCCGCTGGTGGCCGGGGCGGTGCTGTCCGGGGCCTACTTCGGCGACAAGATGTCGCCTCTGTCGGATACCACCAACCTGGCACCGGCCATGGCCGGTACCGACCTGTTCACCCATATCAAGCACATGTCCTACACCACCGGGGTCAGCATTGGCCTGACCCTGGTGATCGAGATGGCGCTGAGTCTTTACTACTCGGGCACGTCCGGCGGGCTCGAGCGGGTCGAGGTGATGCAGCAGACCCTGGCGGCGCACTACGTCATCAACCCGGTGCTGCTGCTGCCGCCCTTGCTGGTGCTGTTCGTATCCTACAAGCGGCTGCCGGCGATACCCGGCATCACCCTGGGGGTCATCGCCGGTGGTCTCTGTGCGCTGGGCATGCAGGGGGCCGACTACGCTGAACTGATGCAGGTGGCCTTTGGTGGCGTGACCTCCGATACCGGTGTCGAGGCGGTGGACAGCCTGCTTAGTCGCGGCGGCCTGAACTCGATGTTCTACACCATCAGCCTGGTCATCGTGGCGATGATGTTCGGTGGGGTCATGGAGCGTACCCAGCAGCTCAGGACCATCGCCGAGACTATTCTGAAGGCGGCAAGGACCCGGGGCTCGCTGATCCTGTCCACGGTGCTGACGTCGATCGGCGCCAATGTGGTGCTGTGCGATCAGTACATGGCTATCGTCATGGGCGCACGCACCTACGCCGAGGCCTACCGAGAGCGGGGACTGGCGCCGGAGAACCTGTCCCGGGCGGTGGAGGATTCGGCCACCGTCACCGCCAATCTGGTGCCCTGGAACTCTGGCGGCGCCTACCAGGCGGCGACGCTGGGGGTCGCGACGATTGCCTATCTGCCGTTCAACTTCTTCTGCTGGCTGTCGCCGCTGGTCACCGTGCTCTACGGCTACACCGGCTGGACGATCAAGCCGCTGGCAGCACCCGAGGACGACGCCACGCCAGCGGTACCAGGCGCCAAGGAGTGAAGACAGCGCCAAGGGAGCGGTAGCGCGGCCGCCCGGCGAGAGGGGAGGCGGGACGGGGTTATCCAGTGACCGCCTCCATTGCCGCCGGTACGTCAAGGATCAGTGGCTGATCATCCAGGGGCGCGCAGACGGAAAGGTCTTGTGACCGTCGGCGGTGTAGAACAGCCTGGGCTTGTCTCGCGGTCGATGCCGGCAGCCGCCGTCCTGCTCGCTTGCGTGGTTGCCGTGGCGTGGCTCATGGGCCGCGCGTTCATTTCTGTCCATGGCCTGACGACGCTCCGGCGCCATGTCGAGCAGCCCCGGTGACACCAGCAACACCCTTGGTGCCAGGTCGCCGCACTCTGGGCAGGGCTGGGTATCGCCGCTGGCATCCATCGCGACCAGTTCATGAAACAGACCGTGCGCAGGGCACTTGTAGTCGTAGACGGGCATCTGTCAGCTCCTCCTCAATGGTCCTTGTCCGATGTCTGGTCCGAGGCCTTGTCGGGCGCCAGCGGCAGGTCCTTGCCGTCGACCTGCTTCGTCGGGCCATCGGCACCGGGCTTGATGTCGAAGTCGAAGATATCGGTGGGTAGCCAGAGCGTGGCGCAGGCGTTGGGCACGTCCACCACGCCGCTGATGTGGCCCTGGGCCGGCGCGCAGCCGAGCAACGAATAGGCCTGGGAGCGGCTGTAGCCGAACTTGGTCAGGTATTCGATTGCGTTGAGGCAGGCCTGACGGTAGGCGATGTGAACGTCGAGGTAGTGCTGCTTGCCCTGCTCGTCGACGGAGATTCCCTCGAAGATCAGGTAGTCGTCGTAGCGCGGAGCGATCTTCGACGGCTTGAAGATGGGGTTCCTGATGCCGTACTTGGCCATGCCGTCCTTGATCAGCTTGACCCTCAGGTGAATCCAGCCGGCCATCTCGATGGCGCCGCAGAAGGTGATTTCTCCATCACCCTGGCTGAAGTGCAGGTCGCCCACCGACAGTCCCGCATCCTTGACGTAGACCGGGAAGTACACCGTCGAGCCGCGAGACAGGTCCTTGATATCGCAGTTGCCGCCGTGCTCGCGTGGTGGCACCGTGCGGGCACCCTCGGCGGCGGCGCGGTCGCGGGCATCACCGTTTAGCTTTCCCATATGGGCGGTGTCGGCGTAGGGCAGGTTGACCAGGCCCGGCACACGGTCAGGGTCGCTGTCGTAGAGCGTCTTTTCGCGTCGGTTCCACTCCTCGAGCAGGGACCGGGACGGCAGGGTGCCGATCAGGCCGGGATGGATGAGTCCGGCGAACTCGACGCCAGGAATGTGGCGAGAAGAGGTCATCATGCCGTTGAAGTCCCAGATCGACTTCTGGGCCTGGGGGAAGTGCTCGGTCAGGAAACCGCCGCCGTTCTGCTTGGAGAAGAAGCCGTTGAAGCCCCACTGGCTGTCGCCAAAGGCACCGATGTCGAGGATGTCGACCACCAGCAGGTCGCCGGGCTCGGCCCCTTCGACGCCCACCGGACCCGACAGAAAGTGCACCTGGGAAAGGTCCACGTCGCGCACGTCCTCGGCGCTGTCGTCGTTGTGGATCTGGCCTCCGGTCCAGTCGTGACACTCGATGATGAAGTCGTCGCCAGGCTTGACCATGGCGGCCATGGGGATGTCCGGATGCCAGCGGTTGTGCACCTGGGCGTTGTCGTAGGGGGATTGGTGCAGATCGATCTTGATAAGAGTATCGGCCATGATGCGCGTGCTCCCGTGAAGACGATAAACGAGTGACCCCGTGGTCGACCCGTGACTTCACTATCGGAAACATTTGCTCGACTCACCATGAGGTGGGCCAGGTGATGCCTGGATTGTCACGTCTGTGGCTTCGGGAGGTATGCCGGAAAGCGATCCCACAGCTCGATCTGCGCCTTGGGCATGGCAGGCTGGAGACGAATGGCACCGAACTGGCAGGGCAGGTCGCGTCAAGGCGACACAGGTCAGGAGCTACACCGGAAAGTCGTGCTGGCTGCCATCCGCCAGCTCGATGGTCAGGCTGACCTTTCCACCGATGGCTTCGACATAGCGCTTGATGGAGCTCAAACGCACGTCCTGGCCGCCTTTTTCCAGTCCTGCGATGGTGGGTTGCTTGACGCCCAGCGCATCCGCCATCTCGCGCTGGGTCATCTCCGCCAGTTTGCGAATGTCAGCGATCCTGAGCTCGAGCAGCATGGCGTCGGCTTTCTTCCTGGCTCTTTCGACGAGCGCTGGATCTTCGCGGGAGATCAGCGTCTCCAAATCTGTGGCCATGGGGTTGCCTCATTTCAGTGAGTTCAGATGGGCTGTGTATTCGCGGTCCGCTATCGCGATCATTTCAGCGTAAAAGCGCTTGTTGCCGCTCTTGTCACCCGCGCACAGCAGAATACCTGTCCGCTGAGGATCGAAAGCGAAAAAGGCGCGTAGCGGTTTTCCCTGGCTCTGAATTCTCAGTTCCTTCATGTTGCGGTGGATTGAGCCACTGACGGTATCGGCGTATGGCCGAGTGAGAGCCGGTCCTCTTTCCTGCAGCACCAGAATGGCCGCCAGGACGTTCTCCCTATCGGCCTTTCCCAAGGAGAAGTACCACCTCTCGAAGATTTCTGTCTGCGCTATCCGCCACATGGTGGCCCTTCTCCAAATATAGCTCAATGGCTATATAGGCTAAAGCCTATTTTTTTGTAAGCTCAGATGCATCGGTCATGACGTGCGAGCCCCATGAAGACGATAAACGAGCGGTCCCGTAGTCGACCCGTGGCTTTACTATCGGAAACGATCGCCCCGTGGGCTACAAGACAGGCCATTTGCGCCTAGATTGTCAGACCCTGTGCCAAGACACCTGACGCAAGAAGCGAAAAAAGGCGCCACCTGCGGTAGTAACCTCAGGTGGCGCCTTTGGTCAGGTCTGATCGACGATCAACCCATCAAGAGATCAGCGATGGCAGCGTCGGTCTGCCGGTCTACTGGTCCCACTTCGGTGCGAAATCGGGGCTGGCGACACGCTCGCCCCTATCCAGCTTGGCGATGGCGTCCATGTCCTCCTGGGACAGCTCGAGCTTCAGCGCCTCGAGATTGCTCTTGAGGTTCTGCTCCTTGGTCGAGGAGGGGAAGGTCGGGATACCGAGCTGGTTGAGCCAGGCGATGGCGACCTGGGCCGGATTGGCGCCATGCTTCTCGGCGATGGCCTTGAGCGTCTCGTCCTCGAGCACCTTGCCCACGGCCAGCGGCATGAAGGCGGTGGGGATGATGCCGTGGCGTTCGCAGTGGGCGATCAGTTCGCGGTTCTGCAGGAAGGGGTGGACCTCGATCTGGTTGGTCAGGATCTCTCCCTTGCCGAGGATATCCACCGCCTGATCGATGTGCGCCTTGGTGAAGTTGGACACCCCAATGTGGCGCGCCTTGCCGGCGTCCTTCACTTCCTTGAGGGCGGTCAGGTAGTCGCGCATGGGGACTTCATCGTCCGGCGACGGCCAGTGGATCAGCAGCAGGTCGACGTAGCCGGTGCCCAGCTTGGACAGGCTCTCCTCGACGCTTGCCTTGAGTGATACCGGATCCAGACGATCCCACCACACCTTGGTGGTCAGGAAGATCTCGTCGCGGGGGACCGAACTCGCTTCGATGGCGGAGCCGACCTCGGCTTCGTTGCCGTAGAACTGGGCGGTATCGATATGCCGATAGCCAAGCTTCAGCGCGGTGGTGACCGCGTGACGCAGGGTGTCGCCCGTCAGGCGAAAGGTACCGAGACCGGGGTTGGGGATAGGCTGAGACATCTTGGCTCCATTGTCGTGGCGAGGCCCGCACAGCGGGACCCTGGATTCCTTTGTCACCGGCAGGCCGGTGTTTTGCCGATACGTGCTTCGATGTGTCGTTAATGACATGCGGGGAGACCCTTGCGACTTCAAGGGGTCGTCAAAAAAATTTAGCAGGCGAAGCAATGATGCGACAGCCACGAGGCTCTCCCGTTCGCTCGGTGGCTGTCGCGTGACGCGGGTCGCGGGTCGCGGGCTTCAGGCGCTGGCCAGGCGAGCGGCGCGACGCTGATCGAGCCTGCCGGACAGTCGGGTCAGCACCAGCGCCGCCAGCACGATGATGGCGCCGATCCAGGCGGTGTCGGTCAGCGCGAGGTGCGTGACCACCTGGCCTCCGACCACCGAGCCCAGCGCGATGCCGATATTGAAGGCAGCGATATTGAGCCCTGAGGCCACGTCCACCGCTTCGGGTACATAGCGCTCGGCCAGCTTGACCACGTAGACCTGCAGGCCCGGCACGTTACCGAAGGCGAAGGCGCCCCACACCAGAATCGTCAGCACCGCGGCGACCGGGTGGACGGCGCTGACGCTGAGCACCAGCAGGATGGCGACGAGTCCGGTGAAGATCAGGGTCAGGGCGGGGATGGGGCCGAGACGGTCGGCCAGCCTGCCGCCATAAAGGTTGCCGATGGCCACCGAGGCGCCGTAGACCAGCATGATCAGGCTGACCATGGACGGCGCGAAGCCGGTGGTCTGCTCGAGGATCGGGGCGAGGAAGGTGAAGGCGGTGAAGGTGCCGCCGTAGCCCAGGATGGTGATGGCGTAGACCAGCAGCAGTCGCGGATGGGTCAGTACCTTGAGTTGCTGGCCCAGCGTCGCCGGAGCCGAGCGCTTGAGGTTGGCAGGAATCAGCAGGGCGCTGCCGATCAGGGCGAGCGGGCCAAGCGCCGAGACCACCAGGAAGGTCGCGCGCCAGCCGAAGGTCTGGCCGATCCAGGTGCCCAGCGGCACGCCGGTGACCAGCGCCACGGTCAGGCCGGTGAACATGATGGCGATGGCGCTGGCTTCCTTGTCCTTGGCGACCAGGCTGGTGGCAATGGTGGAGCCGATCGAGAAGAACACGCCGTGGGCGAGGCCGGTCAGTATGCGGGCGGTGATCAGTGAACCATACCCGGGGGCCTGCCAGGCCAGTAGATTGCCGGCGATGAACAGCGTCATCAGGCCGAGCAGGACCCACTTGCGATTGAAGCGGCCGGTCAGGGCGGTCAGTACCGGTGCCCCTACCGCGACACCGGCAGCGTAGAGGCTGACCAGCAGTCCCGCAGAGGGCAGGCTGACGCCCAGGTCCTGGGCGATGGTGGGCACCAGTCCGACGATGACGAACTCGGTGGTACCGATGGCGAAGGCGCTGAGGGTCAGCGCAAATAGCGCGATGGGCATCTGTTTCTCCTGTAGAGATGGCGTCGTCTCGGGAGACGACTTGACGACGCGGAGTCTGGGGGAGGAGACTTTTGCGATAAACGCGTCTAATCGAGAAACACCTTTGTCGCTATCGAGACAATTGCGCGCTAAACAGAAACGAGATAAACAGAAACGAACTGAACAGTGCCGAACCGAACAGGAACCGCAACGATGAAGACCCGCTCAGAAGATCTGGAACTGCTGCTGGCGGTGGTCGATAGCGGCGGCTTCAGCGCCGCGGCGTCGCGTCTGGACGTCCCGGTGGCGCGGGTCTCCCGGGCGGTGCAGCGCCTGGAACAGCGCCTCGAGGTCCCGCTTTTAAACCGCACCACGCGAAGCGTCGCCCTGACCGATGAAGGCTGTCGCTTTATCGAGCAGGTGCGCGTCGGGCTCGAGCGCTTGATCGCCGCCGAAGAGTCGCTGGCGCTGGGACGCGGCGAGCCCCGCGGGCGCCTGCGGGTGGATGCCGCCAGCCCCTTCGTGCTGCACCAGCTGGTACCTCTGGTGGGAGAATTTCGTCGTCGCTATCCCGGTATCGAGCTGGAGCTCTCCGCCAGCGACGGCATCATCAATCTGCTTGAGCAGCGTGCTGACGTGGCCATTCGCATCGGTGCCCTGGCGGACTCCACTCTGCATGCCCGGTTGCTGGGGCGCTCGCGGCTGTACCTGGTGGCGAGCCCCGCCTATCTCGAGCGGGCCGGACGGCCAGCCTCGGTGGCGGAGCTGGCCGATCATCAGCTGATTGGCTTTCTCGCCCCGACAGCGCTTAATCGCTGGCCGGTGGAGGGCCTGGATGAGGAGATCACGCCCACGCTTGCGACTTCCAGCGGCGAGGTGATGCGAAACCTGTGCCTGGCCGGGGAGGGCGTCGCCTGCCATTCGAACTTTATGGTGGGCGATGATATCGCCAGCGGACGCCTTGAGGTCATCCTGCCTGACGCCATGCGCCACGGAGGTCCCCGGGAACTGGTGCAGGCGGTGTACTACCGCAATACCGCCCTGTCTGCCCGCATTCAGGCGTTTCTTGATGTCATCCAGCCCAGGCTGCGGCTGTAGTAAGGGAGCGTCGGAGCTGACTTCGTCCAGGCTTGAGATACCGCAAGGTGTTTCAGAGTAGTCCTGGCTGCACGAACGGACTTAGCGTAGAAAGAAGGTGGGGTGGATGTCTTCTAAGGGGGGAAGGGATGCCTGTTAATTTCGACAGTTTGGAGAAGGGCGAACGCTATGAGCGCCCACAACTTGCCGAGCATTGGGGATTTAAGAGCTTCCAAGCAATATCTCGAGGCGTAGTAACGCCCAAGGAAAGCAAGTTTATCGTGCTTTTCGTCACCAAGGAAAAACAAAGCGCACTCACCCAGTACCATGACCATATTGAAGGCAGTAGGCTCTACTGGGAAGGCGAGCGTAAGCACGGGTCCGACAGTCGTATCGTTAGCGCACACAGCAATGGCGATGAGATCCATCTGTTCTATCGTGATATTCACCACTCGCCGTTCGAGTACTTTGGCGAAATTTTTCTTGAAGAATTTGAGCTTCTCGAAGACTCCCCAAGTCGCTTTGTTTTCACCTTGCACGATACCGTCGAGCAAAACCCTTTCATTGATGTGGAGGCCCATAGTGAAGAACTTGAAGGCTTAGAAAGCACTGAGCGCCAAGCCATCGTTTCTAGCCGAGTGGGTCAAGGCGCTTTTCGCGCAGGAGTCATTTCACTATGGCGAGGCTGCGCAGTCACCGGTGTTAAGAAATGCGATTTTCTCAGGGCATCACATATCAAGCCATGGCGGGATAGCTCTAATACTGAACGTCTTGATCCCATGAATGGGCTGCTCCTTACTCCTACATTGGATCACCTGTTTGATGCGGGTTTCATCTCTTTCGATGATGGTGGCCAGGTGTTGATTAGTTCGGAATTGAGTGAGGATGACGCTCGATTGTTGCATGTGGATCGTGATATGAAGCTATCGAAGATTCCTGCAAGAGTGAGGCAGTATCTTCGCTATCACCGAGTTAAGGTGTTTTTCGGGGAGTAGAAAGCTCTCGTCTTCTTGAAGGGTCGGGGGCCTCCTTTATTCGGTGTGGGTGGTGTTGTAGGAAGGTGTTGACGCAGAGACTTGATTTGAAAAACCAAAGTCGACACCACCGCCCTGCTGGACTAATTCTTCTACCTCGCCTGCACCTCGGCAAACCGATGCCGAAAGCGCTGAACAAACTCCTCGGCCAGCCGCGACAGCGGCTGGTCCCGGGGTGTCAGTAGGTAGAAGGTCTCGGTCAGGGGCTCTTGCAGCGGTAGCGCAATGCTGTCGCTGCCGCCCATGGCGCGGGCGTTGAGGGCGTCGACGATGGCGATGCCTGCGCCCTGGCCAACCAGCCGGGTCGCCTGCAGCGCCAGCGACACCTCCAGCCGCGAGCGCGGCGTCACGCCTCGCTCGGCCAGGGCACGCTCCAGCGTCTGGCGGCTGGGGTCTCCCGGTTCATAGTGGATCAGCGTCTGGCCATCGAGATCCTCAAGGGCGATGCTTTCGTGCCTTGCCAGCGGATGATCCCGGGGCAGCAGGCAGACGCTATCGAGGGTGAAGGCTGACGCACCAAGGCGCTCGTCCTGGCCGCCCAGCAGGGAAAAACCGATCTCCGAGCGCTGGGTGACCACGTCTTCCACCACTTGCTCGGAGCGGAAGGTGGACAACCGCAGGTGCTGGTCCGGGTGATCCTTGGCCATCCCGGCGATGACGTCCGGGACAAAGGTCAGGCCGAGCAGCGGCATGGCGCTGATGCCGAGCCCGCCAAGCTCGCGCTGGCGAATCCGCCTGGCGCTGTCTCTGAGGTGCTCGAGTCCCTGCCACAGGCGCTGCTGTTCGCGATAGAACAGGCGCGCCTCCGGCGTCGGCACCAGACGTCCCTTGATCCGCGAGAACAGCGCAAAGCCGAGGTCGTGTTCGAGCTGCTTCAACAGCCGAGTGACGCCTGGCTGGGCGATGCGCATGCGGCTGGCGGCGGCGGTGACGCTGCCGCTGTCCATGGTGTGTTGAAAGGCCTGCAACTGGCGGTCACTGAGCCGGGGGCTGTCCATCGCTGTCCTCCATCGAAACCTCCACTGAACCCACCCATCAGCCCTGCATCCAGCCCTGCATCGAAAGGAGCCATAACATCAGGGCATGGGTTTGCCATTGATTGGTATTGGATCGTATGGGATGTGGGTTCTATCGTCGAGTCATCGGCAATCGACGGCTAGGGGTCCAAGGCTTCCATGGCACACGAGGTAATGATCATCGGCGGTGGTGTGGTCGGCATGGCGGTGGCCTACGGTCTTGCGCGCCGTGGCCGTCGCGTCTGCGTTCTCGATGAGCACGATACCGCCCTCAAGGCCTCCCGGGGCAACGCGGGCCTGGTCTGGGTCCAGGGCAAGGGCGCCGGCATGCCCGCCTATGCGGCGATGTCGCTGGCCTCGAGTCGAGCCTGGCCGAGATTTGCCGGCGAGCTTGGCGAGCGCACCGGGGTGGATCTGGAATTCGAGCAGCCCGGAGGCGTCGATCTGTGTCTTGACGACGACGAGGTGCGTAAGCGTTGCGCCGAGTACCAGGCACTGTACGACGCACCCTGGGCCCGAGAGGCCGGCGTGCGCTGGGAGTACCTGGAAGGCGAGCGGCTACAACGGCTGCTGCCGGGCCTTGGCGGCGACGTCCCGGGGGGCATCTGGACACCCCACGACGGCCACTGCAATCCGCTGTTTCTGCTGCGCGCACTCTACAGCGCCTGCCAGGCGCTTGGCGTGGACGTACGGCCTCATCATCCGGTCGCCTCGATCGACCCCGGTGAGGCGGGCTTTGTTGCCCACACCGCCCGTGGCGTCGTGTCTGCCGAACGGCTGGTACTGGCCTGCGGACTGGGGGCGGCGCGGCTGGCACCGCCGCTCGGGCTCT
>NZ_JAMXRY010000007.1:0-146580 GCF_024124525.1 Halomonas sp. OfavH-34-E
GCCGCACCGGCGCCCTTGACCCTCGCCGCCAGGCTGTCGCCGGCAGCGTCGACGCTGGCCTCTGAATCGAGCAGTGCCAGTTCGGCGGCAAGCGGCGAGGCCATCACCTCACGACAGTGACTCGACGACGCCATGCGGGCCCTGAGCCAGGGACCCAGCACCCAGGACACCGTCTCCTCCCAGCCGGGCTCGACATTCAGGCATTCGCCCAGGCGTGGCGCCTCGGCAAGGCCATGCTCGGCCAGGTGCCGGTCCAGGCTTTCGTCGTGGTCGGCCAGGGCCGCCTCGATCAGCGCCTCCAGCGAGGCGATCTCGCCACCCAGGGCGCTGTGACGGGAGAGCGCCTGCTCGCGCGCGCGGTCATGTTCGACAACCTCGCGACGGTTGGCATCTCGCTGCTCGATCAGCCGTTCACGACGCTCCTCGAGCTCCTCGGCGCGGGCCTCGTGCTCGGCCAGCTGACTCTTCACTTCTTCGCGCTGGGCGCTGAGGCCGGCCAGGTCCGGCAATTCATCGAGCTGCTGACGGCGCTTGGCACGGTCGGCGGCGATGCGCTCGAGCCGAGCTTCCAGCTCACGCAGGCGGTCCTGGGTGCGTTCGGCCTCGTGGCTGTCGCTGCGCCAGCGTTCGTTGAAGGCCTCCCATTCGGCGTCGGCCTCCTCCACCGCGGGCTCGGCCTCTTCCAGCGCCGCTTCCAGCTCGGCCAGTTGCTCTGCCAGTTCTTCCTGCTCGGGGCCCAGGGTCTCCAGGCGATCCTCGAGGGCCAGCAGGCGCTGACTGTCGTCCTCGCCGAGACGATCGAGCTCCTCGAGCTCGCGGCGGGCACTCTCGAGATCCCGCGCCAGTTGCTGATCGCGGGAGCGGGTGTGTTCGAGCTCCTGCTCGAGGCGGGCGATGGCGGTGGTGGTCTCGTAAAAGCGTGCCTGGCGCTGGTCGAGCTCAGAGGCCAGGCCATCGTGCTCGGCGCGGGCCTCTTCCAGCCGGGTCTCGCACTGGCGCATGCCGAGCACCTCGCGCTCCACCGCGGTCTCTAGCTCGCGCACCCGGGTGTCCTGCTCGGTCTGGGCGGCACGCAAGGCGCGTCCGCGCAACAACGCAAGCTCCCCCTTGACCCGGTGCTCTTCTTCTTTCAACGACTGGTAGCGTCTGGCCGCCTCGGCCTGACGCTTGAGCCGCTCGAGCTGCTTGTCCAGCTCCTCACGGATATCGTCGAGCCGGTCCAGGTTCTCCTGGGTGCGACGCATGCGATTTTCGGTCTCGCGACGGCGCTCCTTGTACTTGGAGATACCGGCGGCCTCTTCCAGGGTGGCGCGCAGCTCTTCGGGACGCGCCTCGATCAGCCGCGAGATCATGCCCTGGCCGATGATGGCGTAGGAGCGCGGCCCCAGGCCGGTGCCCAGGAACAGGTCGGCGATGTCGCGTCGGCGACACTTCTGGCCGTTGAAGAAGTAGCTGGACTGGGCGTCCCGGGTGACCTGACGCTTGACCGAGATCTCGGCGTACTGGGCGTAGACCCCGCCCATGGTGCCGTCGCGGTTGTCGAAGGTCAGCTCGATGGAGGCCATGCCCACCGGCTTGCGCCCGGTGGAGCCGTTGAAGATGACGTCGGTCATCGACTCGCCACGCAGGGTCTTGGCCGAGGATTCGCCCATGACCCAGCGTACGGCGTCGATGATGTTCGACTTGCCGCAGCCGTTGGGACCGACGATGGCGGTCATGTTGCCGTCAAAGGGCACCGTGACCGGATCGACGAAGGACTTGAACCCGGCCAGCCGGATCGACGTCAGACGCATGGACTATTCAATCACTCGATCGATGATAAGCGCGACAGGATCCATGTCCGGGCCGCCTACTGCAACCCCTTGTCGTTCACCCATGAGATCGCCGGCCTGGGGCTGGGCCTGGCCGCTGGACGATACCCGTGCCAGCAGACGTACCTCATCGACCTGCGCGAGGCTTGCCATGGGCGACATGGCATCGCTGGCGTCAAGGGTCAGGCTGGCCGGCAGGTCGGCCAGGGTCAGGCGCTCGATGGCCAGCGGCGGCAGCTTGCCTTCGCTGTCCCGTGCCACCACGAACACCGTGGTCTCCGGCGCCAGACGCCCGACCAGTTCGTCGGCCAGCGACAGGCTGACCAGCACATTGCGCTCGCTCGCCGCAGGGGCCAGGCGTTGCTCGGCCTGGGCGACGCCCTGGCGCATGGCCTCGGACAACGGCGAGTCGTCTGCCGTCGACAGACCGCGCCGCCAGAAGCCCAGGGCGCCCTGGTAGTCGTCCTGCTGGAAGGCCTCGACCCCCAGAAACCACATGGCCGAGGGCAGATTCGGCGCCTCGCGACTGGCCTCTCGGGACAGCGCCAGAATGCGATCGTCGAGCCGCCCTTCGTTGATGAAATACTGCATCTTGGCCAACTCGCCGATCCACCAGGGTGAACGCCCCTCCAGCGCAAGCACACGCTCGATGGCATCGCTGGCCTGGGCGTAGGCGCCGCTGTCGCGGTAAAGCGGATACAGCGTCTGCCACACGCGAGGGTTGTCGGGTTGGCTCTCGGCCTGCTGCTCGAGGCGCTGGATCATCAGCGCGAGGCTGGCCTCGGGGTCGTTGCGTACCTCTTCGATGGCCTGATACAGCACCAGGTCGCCCTCGGCGCCCTCCCAGCGGTACCACAGCACGCTGACCACCACCACCGCCACCAGCACCAGCGGCACCGCCAGCTTGCCCGCAGCGGCAGACTTCAGCGGCGAGCGCTTGAGCCGCTCGGTGTCATCGAGCAGGCTGCGCTGGAGTTCACTGAGATCCTCGTCGAAGCGTGCTGCGTCGATGTCTCCCCGAGACTTGGCCGCTTCCAGCGACGCCACCCGACGACGATAGACCGCCACGTTCTGGGCGGCGGCGTCATCGCTGTCTTCCAGCGCACGTTGCCAGCGTTCCACCTTCGCCGCACGGCGCAGGGGCAGGATCAGCAGCCAGGCCGCGAGCAGCAGCAGAACGGCAAAGGCCAGCCATAACAGGGTCATGCGGATCCCTCTCTATCGATCAGGTCGTCCAGGCGCGCCTGCTCCTCGGCGGACAGCCTGCGTACCTGGGTGCGTCGCCGTGAGCGGATGATCAGCCACAGCACCAGGGCGCCGATGACGACCAGCGCGCCGGGCAGCCCCCACAGCAGCAGGGTGCGTCCCTCGAGACGCGGATTGTAGAGGACATAGTCGCCGAAGCGCTGGACCATGAAGTCGATGATCTCCTTGTCCGAGCGGCCGTCCTGAAGCTGGGCGTAGACCCGCTCGCGCATGTCGGCGGCGATCGGCGAGTTGGAGTCGCCGATCGCCTGGTTCTCGCACTTGGGGCAGCGCAGGGTGGCGGTCAGCTCCTGATAGCGCTTTTCGGTCACCGGGTTGTCGAAGCCGCGTACCTCGATGGCTTCCGCCCGAGCGTCGAGCGCAGCGACAAGCATCAACAGCGCCAGCACCATGCCCGCCAGCCAGCCAAGGCCCGAGCCAGGCAGATTACGTGCACGGGCGCTGCGGTCGTCGCCGCTAGCGCCGCACAGATCGATCAACGCCATTTTTCCACCTCCGGCAAGATGATCTTCTCCACATCGTCGGCGGTGATATAGCCGGTGTGGTGGTAGCGAATGATCCCCTCGGCGTCTACCAGGAAGGTCTCGGGAGCGCCGTAGACGCCGAGATCGAAGCCGAGGGTACCCTCGGGATCGAAGATATTGAACTCGAAGGGATTGCCGAACTGGGTCAGGAAGGCGCGTCCCCTGGCCCTGCGCTCACCGTCGCTGGCACCTTCTTCCTTGTAGTCGACCCCGACCAGGCGTACCCCGCGCTCGGCCAGATCCAGAAGCTGCGGCATCTCCTGACGACAGGTCGGACACCAGCTGCCCCAGACATTGACCAGGGAAAGCTCGCCGGACAGCGCGTCCTGGCTCACCTTGCGCTCGGGTTCCTCGAGGGTCGACAGCTCGAAGTCGGGGAACTCCCTGGCCATCAACGCGGATTCCCGTTCAAAGGGGTTGATCGACAGCCCCTGATAGAGAAAGATCCCGAGCGCCAGAAACAGCACCAGCGGCAACAGCAATAGAAGTCGACGTTTCATGCACGGGTCTCCCTGGCCGTGACGACAATGACAGGAGCGAAGGCCAGCGGCTGACGATCTTTCATGATGCACTGGCCTCCCTGGCCGTCACGACAGGTTCGGGCTCACGTACGCTCAAGCGGCGACGGTAGCGCCTGTCGGCGACGGCGATGATGCCACCGGCGGCCATCAGCAGTGCGCCCAGCCACAGCCAGCGCACGAAGGGCTTGATCTGCACCCTGAGCGCCCAGCTGCCGTCGTCGAGCTCCTCGCCCATGGCCACGTAGAGGTCATGGAACAGGCCAGGCCGCAGCGCCACCTGGGTCATCGGCATGCCGCGCGCGATGTACAGGCGCTTCTCCGGGTGCATCTCGAAGCTTGCGCTGGCGCCCTCTCGGGTCACCTCGATGGTGGCCGCGTCGGAGACATAGTTCGGCCCACGGCGCTCGTCCAGCGCCGTCATGTGAAAGCCGATTCCGTTGACCTCGACGCGGTCACCGACATTCATGCGCACGTTGCGCTCCACCGAATAGTTGGACACCAGGGCGACCCCGATGATGGTCACGGCAAGCCCCAGATGGCCGAGCACCATGCCCCAGTAGGCTGGCGTCAGGCGCTTGAGGGCGCCAAGGCGCGAGCCAGCTCGGGAGGTCTTGCCCCACAGGTCGCGCACCAGCGACAGCACCAGCCACAGCGCCGCGACCAGGCCCAGCGACGCCTTCAGGTTCCACTGCCCGGTGTAGACCAGCGGCGCCGCCACGCCGATGACCAGGGCGCCGAGACCGGCGATCCACAGGCGGGTCAGCAGCTCGCGCCCGGCCATGCGCTTCCAGCGGGCGCTGGGGCCAAGCCCCATGAACACACAAAGCAATACGGTCAGGGGCACGAACAGGGCGTTGAAGTAGGGAGGCCCCACGCTGATCTTGCCCAGGTTCAGCGCGTCGAGCAGCAGCGGATAGACGGTGCCGAGCAGCACCGTCACCGTCATCACCACCAGCAGGATGTTGTTGACCAGCAACAGGGCATCGCGGGATACCCAGTTGAAGCCGCCGGGCTGGCTGACCCGTGGCGCGCGCAGGGCGAAGATCAACAGTGACAGGCCCACGGTGATGCCCAGCAGCACCAGAATGAACAGGCCCCGCGAAGGATCATTGGCGAAGGCGTGCACCGAGGTCAGCACCCCTGAGCGCACCAGGAAGGTGCCCATCAGCGACAGCGAGAAGGTGGTGATCGCCAGCAGCACCGTCCAGCTCTTGAAGGTGCCGCGCTTTTCGGTCACCGCCAGGGAGTGGATCAGCGCGGTGCCGGCGAGCCAGGGCAGCAGCGAGGCGTTCTCCACCGGGTCCCAGAACCACCAGCCGCCCCAGCCCAATTCGTAGTAGGCCCACCAGCTACCGAGCGCGATGCCGACGGTGAGAAAGGCCCAGGCGATATTGGTCCAGGGGCGCACCCAACGGGTCCAGGCGCTATCCAGGCGTCCGCCCAGCAGCGCAGCGATGGCAAAGGCGAAGACCACGCTGAAGCCCACGTAACCCATGTACAGCATCGGCGGATGGATGATCAGACCGACGTCCTGCAGCAGCGGATTGAGGTCGGCGCCGTCGGCGGGGATATTCGGTAGCGAACGCTCGAAGGGGTTGGAAGTGATCAGCACAAAGGCCAGAAAGCCCACGCTGACCAGCCCCATCACGCCAAGCACGCGCGCCACCATATCCGGTGGCAGCCCCCGGGAGAAGCAGCCCACGGCGAAGGTCCAGACACCGAGGATCAGGCTCCACAGCAGCACCGAGCCTTCGTGGTTGCCCCACACCGCGCTGAACTTGTAGTACCAGGGCAATAGCGAGTTGGCGTTGTTGGCGACGTTGACCACGCTGAAGTCATCGAGCATGTAGCTCGCCGTCAGACAGCCATAAGCGATCAACAGAAAGGCCAGCTGGCCCGCCGCCATCGGCCGCGCGTAGGCCATCCACAGCGGGCGCCGAGTGGCAGCCCCGGCCAGCGGCAGCACCGCCTGCACGCAGGCCATCAGCAGCGCCACGATCAGCGCGTAGTGTCCGATTTCCGGAATCATCTTGATCAGCATGGATTCACCTTGGCCCGCCTTCCGTCCGCGTCAGTCCACTGGCGCCTGGCTCTGCGACTGATTCGCGTGGGCCCATGGGCCCGGAACGCCTGCGTTATGGTCGATTGACCCTGTCCCATCCTGGCCCGAAGAAACGCCTTCGGCCCTGCCCCCTCGGGCAAACAAGGCCCCGCACCACGGAGCCCTGTTGTCGGGATACCTTTTTTGTCGATGCACGAAGCCTACTGCGACGTGCCTGGGCCCGCCTGCTTGTAGTCTGCCGGCGAATAGCCGGCGTCTTCCAATGCCTCGGCGACCTCGGGCGGCATATAGTTCTCGTCGTGCTTGGCCAGCACCTTGTCGGCCGCGATATAGCCGTCGCCGGTCAGTTCGCCGACCACCACCACGCCCTGCCCCTCGCGAAACAGGTCCGGCAGGATGCCACTGTAGCGCACCTCGACATCGTCGACGTAGTCGGTGACCACGAAGCTGACGTCCAGGCTGTCACTGTCACGATGGACGCTGCCTTCCTTGACCATCCCGCCGGCACGTAGCTGCCGGTCCACGGGGGCTTCTCCAGCGGCAATCTGCACCGGGCTGAAGAACAGGTTGATGTTGGAGCGCAGGGCGTACAGCGTCAGTCCCACCGCCACCGCACACAGCGCCACCAGTCCAAGCACCAGCAGCATCTTATTTCGGCGTTTAGCCCTCATCTTGATCCTCCGAGGGGGAACTTGCGACCGCGGCGTCACGCCTCAGCCGGCGGCGCAAGGTGCGCCGAACACCGCGGCTTTCACCGCGAACCAGAATCACGCTCAACAGCAGAAAGCCCAGGGTCGCACCCCAGGCGGTCCACACATAGGGGCCGTGGCTGCCCATGCTGACCAGCTCGGCCAGCGATTCGAAAGCCATCATGGACGCTCCTCGAACAGCTCTTTCACCCAGCGCTTGTGGCCTTCACGGCGCAGGATCTCGGTACGGGTGCGGGTCAGGGTGAAGGCCGCGAAGAAGGCGTAGAACCCCAGCACCATGATCAACAGCGGCATCCACATCTCGACCGGCATCGCCGGGCGCTCGGTGATGGTGAAGCTGGCGGGCTGGTGCAAGGTGTTCCACCACTCCACCGAGTACTTGATGATGGGTATGTTGATCACCCCCACCATGGCCAGCACCGACGCCGCCTTGGCGCCGCTCTGGGGGCGGGCGAAGGCGCGCCGGATCAGCATCACGCCAAGATACAGAAACAGCAGGATCAGCATCGAGGTAAGGCGGGCGTCCCACTGCCACCAGGTGCCCCAGGTAGGCTTGCCCCAGACCGACCCCGACAGCAAGGCGATGGCGGTCATGGCGGCGCCCAGCGGCGCCATCATCGCTGCCGCCATGTCGGCGATCTTGATCTTCCAGACCATGAACACGAAGCCGGAGGCGGCCAGCGCCATGAAGATCGACTGGGCCAGGAAGGCCGCAGGCACGTGCACGTAGATGATGCGAAAGCTGTTGCCCTGCTGGTAGTCCGCCGGAGCGAAGGCCAGCCCCCAGACGCTGCCGACCAGGATCAGCGCCAGCGCCAGCGCCCAGCACCAGGGAGAGAGACGCGCGGCTATGCCGTAGAACCAGCGCGGCGATCCCAGCTTGTGAAAGAAGGCCCACATGAGCGTTGTACCTCGATCAACCTTGAATTCGTGATGGCCACGACGGCCCGATCAACCATGGATACTGATGCGCAGCGACGCGGCAATGGCCACAGGAGCGGCCATCAGCGCTACCGACAACAGCGCGCCGATCACCGCCAGGTGCCCCAGCCATTCCCCGCCGCCCAGCGCCGCGCCCATGGCGCCGGTGCCGAAGATCAGCACCGGCATGAAAAGTGGCAACACCAGAAGCGACAGCAGCATGCCACCACGCGCCAGCCCTACCGTCAGCCCTGCACCGATGGCACCGATCAGGCTGATGCAGCCACTTCCCAGTGCCAGGGTCGCGCTCAGCGCCAGGTAGCTGCCCTGGGGCAATGCCAGCAGCACCCCCAGCAAGGGGGCCATCAACGCCAGCGGCAGCCCGGTGGTCAACCAGTGCACGGCGACCTTGGCCAGCACCAGCAGCGACAGCGGGTGCGGTGCAAGCAATAGTTGCTCAAGGGTGCCGTCCTCGAAGTCGCCACGAAACAAGCCGTCCAGCGATAGCAGTGCCGACAGCAAGGCGGCCACCCACAACACGCCAGGGGCGATCAGCGCCAGGCGTTCGGGTTCCGGCGAGATCCCCAGCGGAAACAGGGTGATCACCATGGCGAAGAACACCAGCGGGGTCAGGGCGTCACCCGGTCGACGGGCGACCGCCGTCAAGTCACGGCGGAAGGTGGCAGCCATCGCGCGGCCAAGGCCATCACCGGCCTCTCTGACCGGCTCGGCGGCTTCGATCGACCCAGACGTCGGCGTGTTCATGAAGCCACCTGTCGTTGTCCGTCCAGGGTCAGCCGGCGCACGCCAGGCACATTGGACAGCGGATGGTGGGTGGTGACCAGCACCGCGCCGCCGCTGGCGGCATGGTTGGCCAGGCGGCGCTCCAGGGCGGCCACGCCGGCCACATCGATCGCGGTAAAAGGTTCGTCCAGCACCCACAGGGCACGGCGACTCGACACCAGACGAGCCAGGGTCACCCGGCGCTTCTGGCCGGCCGATAGCTGGGCGGTGGGGACGTCCTCGAAGCCGGCCAGGCCGACTTCGGCCAGGGCCGCCTCGAGCTCGGCATCGGGGCGCCCCTCGCCCCCCAGCGCCTGATACCAACGCAGGTTTTCCAGGGCACTCAGGTTGGCCTTGATACCCGGGGCATGGCCCAGATACAGCAGGTTGGCCAGCAGGTCGGCGCGGGCGCGGGGCAGCGCCCGCCCCTGCCAGCGCACCTCTCCATCGACGTCGGCGATCTGGCCGCACAGGATCTTCAACAGCGTGGTCTTGCCACTGCCGTTGGGTCCCTCGACTCGGAGCACTTCCCCCGCCTTGAGGACAACATCCAATCCTCGAAACAACCAGCGGCCATCGCGCTCACAGGCCAGTTGTCGGGCTTCAAGACACAGACGCAAAGGGCACTCCACAACCAGGGACGGGGCAGCAAATCACGCACAGACTTTACACCGATTGCACTACCCGAACCAGACAGCCAGCGCAGCTGACAGCCGCAATCGCACAGGCAATGCACCTTTCGTTGATCCATGGCACTTGCACGAGCGGCGAGGCCTGCTATCTTTCACATACTGTATGAATCGACAGTATCAAGATCCCTCGACGTTGACACCAATCGCCACCCGCTACTCCATCCCGTGACAGCCCGACCCTCACAACAAGGGAGACCCCGCGCCATGGATATCGCGACTTGCCAGTTCCTCGAACGCCTGCCCAACCTGCCCATCGCCGACAGCTGGGCACCCGTCGACTCCACCTCGGATGCCCTGGTGGAGGTCCCCCTGCTGGGGCAGGTATCCGCCGGCATGCCGATCGAGGCCTGCCTGGACAACGCCACCCTCCAGGTGCCATCGCGCATGGTCAGGCGCAACACCTACGCCCTCAAGGTGTGCGGCAACTCGATGATCGATTGCAATATCTTCGACGGCGATGTGATCATCATCGAACGCCAGGAAAGCGCCGAGAACGGCGAAACGGCGGTGGTGATGATCAATGACCAGGAGGTCACCCTGAAAAAGCTCTATATCGAGAAGAATGGTGTTCGCCTGCAGCCGGCCAACGAGACCATGCCCCCGATCTACCTGAAGAACAGTGACATCCGTGTGCTGGGCCTGGTCATGGGTGTCGCCCGCCAGGAAGAAATGGCCGCCTGATGCGCTACCCGATACCCGAGCTTGCCCCCGGTGAGTGGCACGAAAGCGAGATCGAGGTGGAAAAGAGCCGCTTTATCGCCTGGGTGGCCCACGCCCCCAAGGTGGCGGACTTCGAAGTGCTGCTGGCCGAGGCTCGCAGGCAGCATCCCAATGCCAGCCATCATTGCAGCGCCTACATCGCAGGCCCACCCGGGGAGCAGGTGCACATTGGCTTCTCCGATGACGGCGAGCCGGGCGGTACCGCCGGCCGACCGATGTTTCAGGCACTCGATGGCGATGGCATCGGCCAGGTGGGCGCGGTGGTGACCCGCTACTTCGGCGGCACCAAACTCGGTACCGGCGGACTCGCCCGCGCCTATACCCAGGCGCTGGTCACGGCGCTGGAAAGCCTGCCCAGGGGCGAATGCATCGAGCGCCGCCCACTCAAGATACGGGTCGACTTTGCCGGCGAGGCCGACGCCCGGCAGTGGTGCCAGGGGCAGGATATCCCGGTGCAGGCGGTGGACTACGGGGCCGAAGGCGTCACCTTGACCCTGGGCTGGCCCAGTGAACGGTCCACCGACCTGAGCGAGCTCAGCACTCGCCTCAAGGGCCGCATCGAGGCCCTGGACCATCAGGCAGGCTAGGCCCGCTCGATGCTAACGTCGAGGGAGCCTCCAGCCCTATCCATCCTTCCCGCCCCATCTGTTCCGCCTCCGGGGCCGGTCCGACGCAGCCCCTGCTAAAGCGGCCTCTCCAGGACGGCGTGTTCGTCCTTGGTGAGAGCCTCCTCTCCAGACGAGACAGCGTCTTCACCGATATAGCGTCTGCGCTTGTCGGCCTTGAGCCGTGCCACGTCGACCACCACCAGGCCATCGATGCAGTAGCCGAAGGCGGTATCCACGCCGAAGGCCTTGAAGCTGACGCCACCGGGTTCGGCCACCTCCACGTACTGCTTGTAGAGCGCCGGCACCCCCGCCCCCATGGCCTGCAGGGCGCCTTTCAAGCGCTGAAAGTCCTCGCCGGCATCGTTGCCGGCGAACAGCCGATCCGCCTCCTCGCGCCCGGCGCGCGACATCGTGCACACCGCCTTGGCCCGGATCGGGCTGTCACCGTCCCCGTGGTAGTGCCGGTAGTAGCTGACCAGCAGGTCCTTGGCCAGGGGCGGTAGATGATTGGGAATGGTCACCGGCCCGAACAGCCAGCGCACCTCGGGATGATGGCGCAGGTAGGCGCCAAGACCATGCCAGAGATAGTCGAGACTGCGACGTCCCCAGTAGCGTGGCTGGACAAAGCTGCGGCCCAGCTCCAGCCCGTGGCGCCAGCGATCCATCGGCGCCTGTTCGAGATGAAAGATGGTGGCGCTGTAGAGCCCTTCGATGCCTTTGCTATCGAGGATGCGCCCGACCTCACCGAGACGATAGGCCCCGGCGATTTCCAGGTCACGATCGTCCCACAGCACCAGATGACGATAGTGCTCGTCGTACTCGTCCAGATCCCGCTTCTTGCCGGTGCCCTCGCCGACCCGGCGAAAGGCAATTTCACGCAGCCGCCCGATCTCACGCATCACCGCAGAGTCGGGACGATGGTCAAACAGCAGGATCTGCTTGCCGTCAGGCGTCCTGCCCAGCACCTCGGCGTCGACCAGCTCCTCTCGCAGGTGCTGGCGATTTTCCGGATGGGCGATACCGGCCTCGGAGACAAACACGCCCTTGCGTCCCCGCCCCAGACGGTAGACGTGCTTGCGCAACAGCTTGAGCTTGGCGACGGTGGCCAGGTCCTCGCGGTCGAAGCGTGACAGCGGGATCTCGCCCCCCACCTTGAGCGTGATGTGCCGCCCTTTCTGGCGAAACATCTCGTGGGGCAACAGCAGCGTGCCCAGCGGCGAGTACAGCGAGGCCAACGAATAGAACAGCGAGGAGTTGCGACCGCCCACGTGCACCGGCAGGATCGGCGCATTGGTGCGCCGGGCCGCGTGCAGGAAACCCGACAGCCAGTTGCCGTCCTTTACCCCCTTGGGTCCCGCCCGCGACACCTCGCCGGCGGGGAAGACGATCACCGCCTGTTCATCGTCGAGGGCATCGACGATGCCCTGCAGGCTCTTGCGAAAGCCCCGGCGCGACAGGTTGTCCACCGGCAGCAGCAAGGGTGCCAACGGCGAAAGCTGCATCAACAGATCATTGGCGACGATCTTCACGTCAGGGCGTACATCCGCCACCATGCGTACCAGCGCCAGCCCATCCAGAGCACCGAGGGGATGATTGGCAACGATCACCACCCTGCCGGCGACCGGAATGTTGTCGCGATCACGCGACGACAGCGAATAGCCGAAGTTCAGCTGATCGAGCACCGCGTCGATGAACTCGAGCCCTCCGGCGCGGCGATGACGCTCGAGAAAGGCATTGATCTCGCGCTCGTGCACCAGGCCCTTGAGGCCGGCGCTCAACAGGCGGCGACACCAGGCTGGCCAGCTCTGTGCCTTCGGCACCTTGGCCATCAAGGCCTTTTCGACATCGATCATGCCCGTCCTCCGTCGGTGGCAATAGCCGCCAGACTAGAAAGCGCGCATGACAGCACCGTGGCGATCGCATGTAAGCGGGATGACGGGCTCGACCAGAGTCAGCTACAAAAGCAGCGCCCCCACCTTGCGGCGGGGGCGCTGCGTTCGGTCAAACCTGGGCTACGGGCCCGGATGACCCTGGCCCAGGTACTTGATCATCACCCCGGCGGCTACCGCCAAGCCGATGACGCCGGCGAACGCCTGTGGCTCATAGGGAGTGGGCCCATCGCCCGGATGAGTTTAGCCCAGGTACTTGACCATCATCCCGGGACCATCATCCCAAGTACTTGATCATCACCCCGGCGGCCACTGCCGAGCCGATAACGCCCGCAACATTGGGTCCCATTGCGTGCATCAGCAGGAAGTTGTGGGGATTGGACTCGAGCCCCACCTTGTTGGACACCCGCGCCGCCATGGGCACCGCCGAGACACCGGCGGAGCCGATCAACGGGTTGATCGGATGCTTGCTGATGAGGTTTAGCAGCTTGGCCATCAGCACACCGCAGGCGGTGCCGATGGCAAAGGCCACCATGCCGAGCCCGAGGATGCCCAGGGTCTCCACCGCCAGGAAGCGGTCGGCCATCAGCTTGGAGCCCACCGACAGTCCGAGGAAGATGGTCACGATGTTGATCAGGGCGTTCTGCGCCGTGTCCGAGAGCCGTTCGACCACCCCGCACTCACGCATCAGGTTGCCGAAGCAGAACATCCCGAGCAGCGGCGCCGCATCCGGCAGAAACAATACCACCAGGATCAGCAGTGCCAGCGGAAACACGATCTTCTCGAGCTTCGACACCGGACGCAGCTGGGTCATGGCGATGCTGCGCTCCTTCTGGGTGGTCAACGCCTTCATGATCGGCGGCTGGATCAACGGCACCAGCGCCATGTAGGAGTAGGACGCCACCGCGATGGCACCCAGCAGCTCGGGGGCCAGGATGCTCGAGACATAGATCGAGGTCGGACCGTCGGCTCCACCGATGATGCCGATAGCCGCAGCCTGGTTGAGGCTGAAGTCCATCCAGCCCATGGCGGTCATGCCCACCGCCCCGATCAGAGTGGCGAAGATGCCGAACTGGGCGGCGGCGCCGAGGAACAGGGTGCGCGGGTTGGCCAGCAGCGGACCGAAGTCGGTCATCGCGCCGACCCCCATGAAGATCACCAGCGGCGCGATACCGGAGGCGATGGCCACGCTGTAGAACTGATACAGCATGCCATGGGAATAGCCCCCATCCATGGCCAGGTCGTTGGCGGTACGAAGCAGCGCCGGCGAGATATCACCGTGCAGCGTCTCGCTGATGGCGTAGCGCCAGGTATCCACGTCGGCGCCCGCTGGCAGGCTGGTGCCGAGCGCCTGGGCCATCTGCGCCAGCAGCTCGGGACGGCCCAGGTGGGCCGCCTGCTCTGCCGCCGACAACGCCAGCCCTGCCTCGGGAATATTGGCCAGGATGCCGCCGAAGCCGATCGGCACCAGCAACAGCGGTTCGAACTTCTTGGAGATGGCCAGCCACAAGAGCAGCAGGCCCACCACCAGCATCACCGCCTGGCCCAGGGTCAGGTTGTACAGCCCGGAGCCGTACCATAGGGTCAGAATCTTCTCCATGGGAGGTCCTTAAAGCACGATCAGGGTGTCGCCGACGGAGACGCTGTCGCCCTCGGCGACCTGGACGTCAGACACGGTGCCGGCAGCAGCAGCGCGGACCTCGGTCTCCATCTTCATCGCCTCGAGGATGACCACCACGTCACCCTCGGCCACGCTGTCGCCGGGCTTGACGTTGACCTTGAAGATGTTGCCGGCCAGCGGTGCATCGATGGTCTCGCCGGAGGAAGCTGCCGGCGCCGCCGGTGCAGCGTCAGAAGAGCCAGCGGCGGGCGCTTCCTTGACCTGGGAAATGTCGCCACCCTCGGCGACCTCGACCACGTAGGCGGTGCCGTTGACCTTGACGGTGTAGGTCTCGGGTCCGGCGGTACCAGCCTTGGCCGCCGGCGCCTTGGCGGGCGCAGCGGGCGTCGCCGCCTCGACGCTAGGCGCAGGTTCGAAGGCGTCGGGGTTGTCACGGTTCTTGAGGAACTTGAGCCCGATCTGCGGGAACAGTGCGTAGGTCAGAACGTCGTCTACCTGACGCTCGCCTTCGGCCAGGCGGATGCTGTCGTCCTTGGCCTTGGCGGCCAGCTCATCGGTCAACCGCGACATCTCGGGATCCAGCCGATCCGCAGGACGCTCGGTGATCGGCGAGGCACCGTCCAGCACCCGGCTCTGCAATTCGCTGTCGAAGTCCGCCGGCGCAGCGCCGTACTCGCCCTTGAGCAGCGCCTGCACCTCCTTGGAGATGGACTTGTAGCGCTCCCCCATCATCACGTTCATCACCGCCTGGGTGCCGACGATCTGGGAGGTGGGGGTCACCAGCGGAATATAGCCGAGGTCTTCACGGACCCGAGGAATCTCCTTGAGCACCTCGTCGAGACGGTCACCGGCGCCCTGCTCCTTCAACTGGCCTTCCATGTTGGTGAGCATGCCACCGGGCACCTGGGCCACCAGAATGCGCGAGTCGATGCCCTTGAGCGAGCCCTCGAAAGCGGCGTACTTCTTGCGCACCTCACGGAAATAGGCGGCGATATCTTCCAGGGCTTCCAGATCCAGGCCGGTATCGCGCTCGGTGCCCTTGAGCATCGCCACCAGCGATTCGGTGGGGCTGTGGCCGTAGGTCATCGACATCGAGGAGATGGCGGTATCGACGTTGTCGACGCCTGCCTCGGCGGCCTTGAGCGCGGTCGCCGACGAAAGCCCGGTAGTGGCGTGGCAGTGCAGATGGATGCGAATATTCAGCGCCGACTTGAGTTTGGTGACAAGCTCGAAGGCGTCATAGGGAGTCAGAAGCCCCGCCATGTCCTTGATCGCCAGGGAGTCGGCGCCCATGTCGGCGATGGACTTGGCCAATTCCACCCAGCTGTCCAGGGTGTGCACCGGGCTCTTGGTGTAGGAGATGGTACCCTGAGCATGGCCATCGTTGGCCTTGACCGCCTGGATCGCACGCTCAAGGTTACGTGGGTCGTTCATCGCATCGAACACGCGGAAGACATCGACCCCGTTGGTCTTGGCGCGCTCGACGAAGCGGTCGACCACGTCATCGGCGTAGTGGCGATAGCCCAACAGGTTCTGGCCCCGCAGCAACATCTGCTGGGGCGTATTGGGCATGGCCTCCTTCAACGCCCGTATCCGCTCCCACGGATCTTCGCCGAGGTAGCGGATACAGGCGTCAAAGGTGGCGCCGCCCCAGGATTCCAGCGACCAGAAGCCGATCTTGTCGAGCTTCTCGGCGATGGGCAGCATGTCGTCGATACGCATGCGGGTGGCGAACAGAGACTGATGGGCGTCGCGTAGCACGACATCGGTGATGCCTAGCGGGCGTGCAGATTCGCTCATGGCTGGGTCCTTATCGTTATGAAGCGCTTTGTCGAAATTCACGGTCAGGGTCGTCGCCTGGTACGGACGACCTCAGCGACGCTGGCGGTAGCGGTGAACCGCGGCCGAGATCGCCGCCATCACCGCATCGTCCTGTCCCGGCGCGGCGGGTGCCGCCCCGCGCTTGGGCGCCTCGACCGGCACCGGTTCGGGAAAGTAGCGACCGATGACACGAGACATCAGCGTGGTGGTGATCACCAGCACCGTAAGAAAAACAAAAACAAAACCCATGCCGAGCGCCATCAGGCTGAGGCCCTCGTTGAGCAACTGAGTGTCTTGCATGCGGGATCCTCCGCGTTGTAGCGCCAAAGTTGCCTTGATCTTTCTGGATCATACGGCTTGCGCAAAAAATTTGATGCTATACCCTGCCACATCCCCGGCACAGCACCATGGTCTAAAGGTAGCAGTTTTGGTTGTTAAATTACTACATAAACAGGGGTTAGACGAAGGTCGTATCGGGCTCGCGCCCATGGAGGGCGTGATCGACGCCCACACCCGCGACCTGCTGACCCGTGACGCCGGCTTCGACTGGACGGTCACCGAGTTCGTACGGGTGGTGGACGCGCGCCTGCCGCCTCGAGTGTTCTACAAGCACTGCCCGGAACTGGCGACCGAGGGCGTCATCACCCCCAACCGCATCCCGGTGCACCTGCAACTGCTCGGCTCCGACCCCGACGCCCTGGCCGCCAATGCCCGCCAGGCGCTACGCCTCGGCGCCATCAGCCTGGACCTAAACTTCGGCTGCCCAGCCAAGCTGGTCAACCGCCATGACGGCGGCGCCTCATTGTTGCGCGATCCGCGACGCCTGGAGCGTGCCGTGGACGCCGTCCACCGTGCCGTGGGCGACAGCATCCCGGTCACCGCCAAGATCCGCCTGGGCTTCTCCGACCGCCGCCGGGCACTGGACTGCGCCCTGGCCGCCGAAGCCGCCGGCGCCACCCAACTGGTGGTGCATGCCCGCACCCGGGACGAGGGCTATCGCCCGCCGGCTCATTGGGAGTGGATCGGCCGCATCAACCAGCGCCTGCGCATCCCGGTCGTCGCCAACGGCGACATCTGGACCCTCGAGGACTACTGGAAGGCACGCACCCTGTCCGGCTGTCGCGACGTCATGCTTGGCCGCGGCGCCCTTGCCGACCCGAAACTCGCCCCGCGCATCCGCCACTGGCAGCGCACCGGAGAGCGCCTGCCGGCCACGACATGGGCCGAGCGAGCCGGTATCCTGACGTCCTATGCTGCAATGCAGCGTACCACACTCCCGGCAAAAGTGGTGGTATCGCTACTAAAGCAGTGGATGAACCACATGAAGGCGCGCGACCGCGAGGCCGCCTCCCGCTTTCAGGCCCTGCGCCGCATCACCGATCTCGATGAATTCCTTGCGGGGCTCGGCGCCCAGCGCATCGAATCAGACGCAGCGCCAGAAACCGCACCTGACGCCACACTGCGCCAGAATCTCGCCTCACCCAAGCACCGAAGCGAGGCGGTCGCCGCCGTCCAATAGGGATAGGCAGGCCAACCTCCCCTCCCAGAAAGGAATCCGATCGGAGCAGCGCCTAGCTCTTGTCCTTGAGATCGGCCCAATCCACATCGGGATCACGCCGCCCGTGGGCGCCTGCATAGGCCGGAGATTCGGGCGGCTGCCACTGCGCCAGCCGCTCGGACTCGACCTCGAACACTTCCACCGCCAAGGGGTGGCAGGTGGACAGCGGATCCCTGGCCTCCGGCCCCCATAGATCCACCGACAGATCGCCACCGGGACAGCAGGACAGCGCGCACAACAGGTCGATCTCGGCAAACAGCTCAAGATAGTCCCCTGGCCGCGCCGGGCAGGCCTTCATGAAGTACTGGTCATCGTCGTTGAGCCCGGTGCACTGGAAGACATTGAGCACGTCATGCACGTCAAACTCGGTCAACCCCCAGGGCGCGACCGCCCTCACCAGGTTGGAATGGCAGTGAAAATCGAAGTCCTCGCCGGTCAACAGGCGATTGACGTAGGGATCGCAGCGGGTTCCCAGCAGGTCATGCACACGCCCGCCTTCGGCGTCCTCACCGTAGCCTGCCAGGGTGTCGTCGATGATGGTGGCCATGGGACGCAGAAAGGGCAGCGTCGACCACAGCCTGTCGTAGGTGCTGACATGGGCCCGCTGCAGCTGCCGGGTGCGCGAGGCCCACATGCGCTCGCGCGGGTCATGGCGATGCCACATGTTGAAGTCACCGACCTGGGCGCCATCGACGATGGCGATGCGAAAGACCTGCCCCGCCTTGACCTCCCATGCCAGCCCATCACGAATCGGTACCCGGTGACTGGCCACTCGCCGCCGCCTCCCCGCCCGCTCGGTCAGGCCGTCATAGAAGGCGCGATCCACGTCGAGCACTGACCCCCTGGTCGCCTGATACGCCGCCGCCACCTTGCCGCCCATGCGCCGCCCTCCCGATGCGTGAATGTCAGGCTTCAGCCTAGACCAGGCCAGGGGAGACAACGACCGACGCTCGACACAGCACCGTTCATAACGAATCGACGCCGGTCAGCCGGTCAGCCGGTCAGCCGGTCAGCCGGTCAGCACGAAACTTGTCTGGAAACTTGGCAGGAAACAGCATAAAAAAAGGCGCCCATCTCGCGACAGGCGCCTAAACGATCGCAACCGGCAGTAGTGGCCAGCCGGTCAGCACGAAACTGGACAGGAAACTTGGCAGGAAACAGAAAACCCGCCCTCCGAAGAGAGCGGGTCTGAATCTGGCGCGCCCGGGAGGATTCGAACCTCCGACCACCTGATTCGTAGTCAGGTACTCTATCCAGCTGAGCTACGGGCGCGTAGGCAATGAAATTCATTGCGATGTCGTATTCCAGGAAACTATCGGAATGCAACCTGGGAGAAGATGGCGCGCCCGGGAGGATTCGAACCTCCGACCACCTGATTCGTAGTCAGGTACTCTATCCAGCTGAGCTACGGGCGCGTATCAATCTCTTGATGCACCAGGCATCCAACATGCCTGATCATCGGTACCCATGAAGCCGCTTCACGACATGCATCGTAAAATGGCGGAGAGGGAGGGATTCGAACCCTCGATGAGGCTATAAACCCCATACTCCCTTAGCAGGGGAGCGCCTTCAGCCACTCGGCCACCTCTCCCTCATCGGCACGGTGCGTATCCTACCGAGACGTAAGGCCTTTGTCCAGCCCGAGGCGAAAAAAGTTCTCCGCTCGGCCACCACCTTCACTCATCATCGGCAGCGCCATCGTCAGCCTTCTCGCGCTGGATGCGCTGGTAGATCTCTTCACGGTGGACGGCAACGTCCTTGGGCGCATTCACGCCGATACGCACTTGATTTCCCTTCACCCCCAGAACGGTGACGGTGATATCGTCCCCGATCATCAGGGTTTCGCCGACGCGGCGTGTCAGGATGAGCATGACTGATCTCCTTCTCAGACTTGTTACGTGAGTCGCTACGCCGTCACGCTTCCGGACGACGTGCCCTCTTTCTTGGTGGCGAGCACTAGCGACTCATGACACCTGATTGTGCCGTTTAAGGGAAGCCCCCGGCCGAATTGGCGAGGGGACTCCTTAAAGCGTAGAAGGTGTGCGCCGCGCCGAGAAACTTATTCGCTCTCGATATCGGCCTTGTCGAGACCAAATGCCTTGTGCAGCGCACGTACTGCCAATTCCATCTGCTTCTCGTCGATCACCACGGAGATTTTGATCTCCGAGGTCGAGACCATGCGGATGTTGATGTTTTCCTCGGACAGCACGCGGAACATCTTCGAGGCGACCCCGGCGTGTGAGCGCATACCCACCCCTACCAGAGACACCTTGGCGATATTATCGTCGCCACGCAACTCGCCACCGCCCAGATCGGGGATGACCTGCTGCTCGAGGATGCGCATGGTCTGCTTGTAGTCACCCTTGGCTACGGTGAAGGTGAAGTCGGTGTAGTCACCGGCCGGCGCCACGTTCTGCACGATCATGTCGATCTCGATGTTGGCGTCGGCGATCGGGCCCAGGATGCGCGAGGCCACGCCCGGCACGTCCGGCGTGTTGAGCAGGGTCAGCTTGGCTTCGTTGGCGGTGAAGGCGATGCCTGAGATCAGCGGTTCTTCCATGGAATCCTCGTCTTGTTCGGAGTCTGCAACGATCAGGGTGCCGGGGCCGTCCTCGAAACTGGACAGCACGCGCAGCGGAACATTGTACTTGCCGGCAAATTCGACGGCGCGAATCTGCAACACCTTGGAGCCGAGGCTGGCAAGCTCCAGCATCTCCTCCACGGTGATCGAATCCAGGCGCTGGGCCTTGGAGCAGACCCGCGGGTCGGTGGTGTAGACGCCGTCCACATCGGTGTAGATCTGGCACTCGTCGGCCTTGAGCGCGGCCGCCAGCGCCACACCGGTGGTGTCCGAGCCGCCACGACCCAGGGTGGTGATATTGCCTTCCTCATCGACCCCCTGGAAGCCGGCGACCACCACCACCTGGCCAGCGTCCAGGTCTTCGCGCATCTCGTCGGTCTCGATGCGCTGGATACGCGCCTTGGTGTGGGCGCTGTCGGTCATGATGCCGACCTGAGAGCCGGTGTAGGACGTTGCCGGCACGTCCAGCTTGTGCAGCGCCATCGCCAGCAGCGAGATGGTCACCTGCTCGCCGGTGGACACCAGCATGTCCATCTCACGGGGGGTCGGCTCGTCGTTGATCTCGTTGGCCATCCCGATCAGGCGGTTGGTCTCGCCGCTCATGGCGGAGACCACCACCACGACCTGATGGCCCTGGTCGCGGAAGCCCTTGACCTTCTCGGCCACGGCCTTGATGCGCTCCACCGAGCCGACCGACGTCCCACCGAACTTCTGTACGTATAGTGCCATATGCCGTCTTCCTCGCTCGTTGGATTCAATGAATGAAACTGTTGTCTCTGCGAAGTTTTGTCAGGGCAGAAAAAAGGGCCGGGGACCCTCTCGAGCCCCCGACCCCAGAGGGATCACAATTTGGCGTCCACCCAGGCCGGGACGCTCTCCAGCGCCGCCGGCAGTGCATTGACGTCGCTACCGCCGGCCTGGGCCATGTCGGCACGACCGCCGCCCTTGCCGCCGACCTGTCCGGCGACGTGATTGACAAGCTCCCCGGCCTTGACCCTGGCGGTCAGATCATCGGTCACCCCGGCGATCAGGCTGACCTTGCCGGCGGCCTCGTCGGCCACCCCCAGCACGATGATGCCGGAGCCAAGCTTGTTCTTGAGCTGGTCAAGCACGCCACGCAATTCCTTGCCCGACACGCCATCCAGGTGCGTCGCCAGTACCTTGACGCCCTGAACCTCTGTGGCGCTTGCCAGCATGTCGCTGCCGGCGGCGCTGGCGAGCTTGGCCTTGAGCCGCTCGAGCTCCTTCTCCAGGCCGCGATTACGCTCGACCAGGCTGTCGACGCGCTCCTCGAGCTGCTCGGGCTTGGCCTTGAGGCGCTCGGCCACACGCGCAAGGCGCGCCTCCTGTTCGCCGAAGTAGGCCAGCGCGCCCTCACCGGTGATCGCCTCGATCCGACGCACGCCTGAGGCGATGCCGCTCTCGGCGACGATATGACAGCAGCCGATGTCGCCACTGCGGGCCACGTGGGTACCACCACACAGCTCGATGGAGAAGTCATCGGCACCGATGGTCAGCACCCGCACGCTGTCGGCGTACTTGGCCTCGAACAGGGCAGCGGCGCCCTTCTCCTTGGCCTCATCGAGGGTCATGCTCTCGATCCGGGTCGGCGCATTGGCCAGCACCTGCTGGTTGACCAGGCGCTCCACTTCCTTGAGCTGTTCGGCGCTCATTGCCTCGAAGTGGCTGAAGTCGAAACGCAGGCGCTCAGGCGTCACCAGCGAGCCCTTCTGCTGGACATGATCGCCCAGCACCAGACGCAGGGCCTTGTGCAGCAGGTGGGTCGCCGAGTGGTTACGCACCGTCGCCGCACGCAGGCTCTCGTCCACCTGGGGCGTGACCTCGCTGCCGACCACCAGCTCACCTTCGAGCAACACCCCCTGATGCAGGTGATGCCCCGCCTGTTTCTGGGTGTCCTTGACCAGGAACCGTCCGCCCTCGACGTTCAGGTAGCCGGTATCACCGACCTGGCCACCGGACTCGCCGTAGAAGGGGGTGCGGTCCAGCACCACCACGGCGGGATGCTCAGGCGTCAGGCGCTCGAGCGCATTGCCTTCGCTGTCATAGAGCGCGACCACCCTGGCGTTGTCCTCGAGGCGATCGTACCCGGTGAACTCGGTCTGGCCCTCGAGCTCGATGGTGGCGCTGTACTCGGCGCCGAACTGGCTGGCCGCCCGGGCCCGCTCACGCTGCGCCTCGAGCTCCCGCTCGAAGCCTTCGGCATCCAGGGTGACGCCCCGCTCACGGCAGACATCGGCGGTAAGGTCATAGGGAAAGCCGTAGGTGTCGTAGAGCTTGAACACCGTCTCGCCCGGTAGGGTGTCACCGTCGAGCGCGGCCAGCGCCTGTTCCAGCAGGCCCATGCCATGATCCAGGGTGCGAGCAAACTGCTCTTCTTCCTTCAGCAGCACGCGCTCGATCTGCGCGCGAGCCTGGCGCAGTTCCGGGTAGGCCTCGCCCATCTCGGCGTCCAGCGCCGCCACCAGGCGATGGAAGAAGGCTCCCTGGGCGCCCAGCTTGTGACCATGGCGGATTGCCCGACGAATGATCCGCCTGAGCACGTAACCACGACCTTCGTTGGAAGGCAGCACGCCGTCCGCGATCAGGAAGGCACAGGAACGGATATGGTCGGCGATCACGCGCAGCGACGGCGCCTCCAGGTCGCTCGCACCGGTCGCCTCGGCGGCGGCCTTGAGCAGATTCTGGAACAGGTCGATCTCGTAGTTGGAGTGGACCCCCTGCATGACCGCGGCGATGCGCTCCAGCCCCATGCCGGTATCGATGGACGGCTTGGGCAGCGGCTTCATCTCGCCGCTGGCGTCGCGATCGAACTGCATGAACACCAGGTTCCAGATCTCGATGTAGCGATCACCGTCTTCCTCCGGACTGCCGGGAGGGCCGCCCCACACCTCGGCGCCATGATCGTAGAAGATCTCGGAGCTGGGACCGCAGGGGCCGGTGTCGCCCATCTGCCAGAAGTTGTCTTCGTCCAGCTTGGAGAAGCGCTCGGGATCGATACCGATCTCGTCTTTCCAGATGCGTTCGGCCTCATCGTCACTGACGTGGACGGTGACCCACAGCTTGTCCTTGGGCAGTCCAAGCACCTCGGTCAGGAAGGTCCAGGCAAAGCCGATGGCGTCGCGCTTGAAGTAGTCGCCGAAGCTGAAGTTGCCCAGCATCTCGAAGAAGGTGTGATGACGCGCGGTGTAACCGACGTTGTCCAGATCGTTGTGCTTGCCACCGGCGCGCACGCAGCGCTGGGAGGAGGTAGCCCGCACATAGTCCCTGGGGTCACGCCCGAGAAAGACGTCCTTGAACGGCACCATGCCGGCGTTGGTGAACAACAGCGTCGGATCGTTGCCCGGCACCAGCGAACTGGACGGCACGCGGGTATGACCCTGTTCTTCGAAGAACCTCAGAAAGGCCTGTCTGATATCTGCGCTTTTCATGAAATATCCGTGGCGATGAGCGATAGAGCGCGTCGAACCGGCCCACTGCCGTGGCACGCCGGAGCATCCGAGCATGAAACCGCGACCCGGGGCTGTCGCAAAAGGGGACATTATAGCGTAGTTGTCAAGCGACTAAAGTGGGTCGTGCAAAACCGCATCCGAGAAGGCCCGTCTGGCGGCGGTTCAATGATCGCCGAGGGCCCGTATCGCCTCGCGCACCTGGTCGAAGTCGAAACCGCGCCCGGCCAGAAAGCGTTCACGTCGAGCACGTTCCCTGGGATCCGCTGGCAGCTCTCGGCCGAAGCGCCGCTCCAGCGCTTCACTGGCCAGTCGATACCAGTCGACGGACTCCTCGCGCTCCAGTTCCGCCAGCGCCTCCCTGGCCAACGCTCGATCGACGCCCCTCTGGCCCAGTTCCGCCAGCATCTTCACCGGCCCTTGCCCACGCATCAACCGACCGCGCAGAAAGCTCTCGGCGAAGCGCCGGTCGCTCTGCAGGCCTTGATCGGCAAGCGCTTCCAGGGCCTGCTCAATGTCCTCGAGGGCGTGCCCCTTGGCCAGCAATCGCCCTCGCAGCTCTTCACGGCCGTATTCGCGTCGAGCGAGCAGATCGATGGCGTGCTCGCGTGGGGACATCTGGCTGGCAGCCTTGTGCATGTCATCTCCTGTTGGCACGGGACGGCGAGCACTGACGGCGCGAGTCCCCTTTCACAAACGCCTCGGGCCCCTGTCGAGGGGCCCGAGGAAAATCGTACGTTGCGACGTCACAGGCCGGCGTGCCGGCCTGCCGCGAGTCGACCTGCTACAGCAGATCGTCGCCAAGGTCGTCGCCAGCGGGCGCCGCGGCTTCCGCTTCCTTCTCGCTCTTCTTCGGCTCCGGCTGGGTCAGCAGCTGGGCACGAATCTGGGACTCGATCTCTTCCATGATGGCCGGGTTGTCCTCGAGGAACTGGGCGGCGTTGGCCTTGCCCTGGCCGATCTTGTTGCCCTGGTAGCTGTACCAGGCGCCGGCCTTGTCCACCAGCTTGCACTGAACGCCAAGGTCCACCACCTCGCCGGCGTGGTAGATGCCCTTGCCGTAGAGGATCTGGAATTCGGCCTGACGGAAGGGCGGCGCCACCTTGTTCTTGACCACCTTGACCCGGGTCTCGTTGCCGGTGACCTCGTCGCCCTGCTTGACCGAGCCGGTACGACGGATATCCAGACGCACGCTCGAGTAGAACTTCAGGGCGTTACCGCCGGTGGTGGTCTCGGGGCTACCGAACATCACCCCGATCTTCATGCGGATCTGGTTGATGAACACCACCATGCAGTTGGCGTTCTTGATATTGCCGGTAATCTTGCGCAGCGCCTGGGACATCAGTCGGGCCTGCAGGCCGACGTGGGAGTCGCCCATCTCGCCTTCGATCTCGGCTCTGGGCGTCAGCGCCGCCACCGAGTCGATGATGATCACGTCGACGCCACCGGAACGCACCAGCATGTCGCAGATTTCCAGCGCCTGCTCACCGGTATCCGGCTGCGACACCAGCAGATCATCCAGATTGACGCCAAGCTTCTCGGCGTAGCTGGGATCGAGGGCATGCTCGGCGTCGATAAAGGCGCAGGTTTTGCCGTCCTTCTGGGCCTGGGCGATCACCGACAGTGTCAGGGTGGTCTTGCCCGAGGACTCCGGACCAAAGATCTCCACCACTCGACCATAGGGCAGACCGCCGATGCCAAGTGCGATATCGAGACCCAACGAGCCGGTGGATACCGACGGCATCACCACCCTGGGAGCGTCTCCCAGACGCATCACCGTACCCTTGCCGAACTGGCGATCGATCTGGGAAAGGGCGGCGTCCAGCGCCTTGCTGCGGTTCTGATCCTGCGCCATTACGGAGCTCCTGTAGACAATGGATCGGGGTCGAGCGCCTTGCCCGAGTCCCCATCGGGCCCTGCGCCGGACCCTGGCAATTACTGTATGACTGAACAGTAGTATGACGAAATTTGCGGACGACGACCAGCCCTTCGAGGTGACGAATCGAGCGCATAGGGCAAATCAATAGTGGATGAGGGGTTGATCGCTGCGCTGGCACACCCGCGGGGCCGGAACGCTTGCGCCACACGCCCGGCGCACGGCGCTGGGCGCTACGCCCACGGCCACCTCAAGGGCACCGCCGGCTGGGCTCAGGTCAGGCTCTCGAGCCGCCTGATCAGGCCTTCGAGCGCATGGACCACGGCGGCCTGGCGAACCTCATCGCGACCGCCGGCAAAGCGCTGGCGATCGGCCTCGAGCCGCCCGTCGACGGCGAAGGCAAACCACACCGTACCGACAGGCTTTTCAGCGCTGCCGCCATCCGGACCGGCGACGCCACTGACCGAGACGCCAAGTCGGGCACCACTGTCGCGACAAGCACCCTCTACCATCGCCTCCACCACCGGCTGACTGACGGCGCCATGGGCGTCCAGGGTCTCGCCGGGCACCCCCAGCAGCCGCTGCTTGGCGGCGTTGGAGTAGGTCACGTAGCCGGTCTCGAAGTAGCGTGAACTGCCGGCGATATCGGTAATGGCAGCGGCCACGCCGCCACCGGTACAGGACTCGGCGGCGGTCACCGAGACCCCACGCTCGACACACAACTCACCCAGCCGAATCGCCAGGCGACGAACACGATCGTCTGCATTTGTCATCGCAGGCCCGTCTCTTGTGGTGAAAACAGGGTGTCACGATACGACATCACGACAACAATGACAGGCTCGTCGTCGCCTCGGAAACGTCTTGCCACGACAACCGCGACAACAAGCCGACAGGTACAGCGCCCACCAACGCATCGCGGCGACCGAGGTCGCCGCGACAGTGATACCCGTCATCCAGGCAGGTTCAGCGCTTGGCAATGATCCAGATGGCGTGAACGATACCGGGAATATAGCCCAGCAGGGTCAGCAGGATATTGAGCCAGAAGTGCAGACCAAAGCCCACCTGCAGGAAGACGCCCAGCGGGGGCAGCAGGATCGCGAGAATAATGCGTACAACGTCCATATGACAGCTCCTTTGAATAGTCCGTAAAGACAGTTCCTTGTAGGCGACTCCTTGAGAGAGTCCCGCAAGGGAAGAGAGTTCCTTGAAAATCGCTCCGCACTCACCAGAAAAGGCGTCGACCGATCACCCACAAGGGTAGACGGACACCCTCTGGCCCCACAAATGCTGCATCGTGGATACATCATGCTGACACGCCTGGCCCCCGGGAAGAAAGCCCGAGACGGATCTCGGCACAGCGGTACAGGCGCGCCCTGCGCCCATGCTATCCTTGACGCCTTTCGCCAGCGTCCCTCGCGATGCCGGCCCGCCGCCGACGACTCATCAACATCGCTTCGAGATCCCATGAACGACATGGCCAAGCCCAGCGCCCCCAGCCATACGCCGATGATGACCCAGTACCTGCGGATCAAGCGCGAGCACCCCGAGGTGCTGCTGTTCTACCGCATGGGGGACTTCTACGAGCTGTTCTACGAGGACGCCAAGCGCGCCGCCGCGGCCCTCGACATTACCCTGACCCAGCGCGGGCAGTCCGCCGGCAAGCCGATTCCCATGGCCGGCATTCCCTATCATAGCGCCGAGGGCTACCTGGCACGCCTGGTCAGCGCCGGCGAGTCGGTGGCGATCTGTGAACAGATCGGCGACCCGGCCACCTCCAAGGGGCCGGTGGAGCGCAAGGTGGTGCGTATCGTCACCCCCGGCACCCTCCACGACGAAGCCCTGCTCGACGCCCGCCGCGATAACCTGCTGGTGGCGATCGCGCCCCAGGGGGAGCGCATCGGCCTGGCCTGGCTCGAGGTTTCCAGCGGCCGCTTCAGCGTGCTCGAGGTGGAAAGCGAGGCAGAGATGCTGTCGGAGCTGACCCGCCTGGACCCGGCGGAGCTGCTGGTACCGGAAAGTACCGAGCTGCCGCCGGCGCTTGGCGAACGCCGGGGCCTGCGTCGTCAGAGCGACTGGCTGTTCGACCACGAGAGCGCCCATCGGGTGCTGTGTGACCAGTTCGGCGTGCAGGACCTCAAGGGGTTCGGCTGCGCCCACCTGCACGCGGCGATCATCGCCGCCGGGGTACTGGTGGACTACGCCAGAGACACCCAGCGCAGCGCCCTGCCCCATGTCACCGCCATCGGCGTCGAGAGTCGCGACGACACCGTGGTCATCGACGCTGCCAGCCGGCGCAACCTGGAGATCGACACCAACCTTGGCGGGGGCGGCGACAACACCCTGGCCAGCGTGCTCGACACCACCACCACCGCCATGGGCTCACGCCTGCTCAAGCGCTGGCTCAATCGACCGCTGCGTGATCGCGAGCAGGTCATGGGGCGCCAGGCGGCCATCAGCCTGCTGCTCGACCATGACGGCCATGAGCCTCTGCGCGACGACCTCAAGGCGATCGGTGACGTCGAACGCATTCTGGCCCGGGTGGCCCTCAACAGTGCCCGCCCGCGGGACCTGGCACGGCTGCGCGACGCCCTCAACGCCCTGCCGGCACTCGAGGCGAGCCTTGCCGGCTACGCCGACGGCACCACGCTCGACGGCCTGCGTCAGCACATTCGCCCCTTCCCGGAGCTGGCCGAACTGCTGACCCGAGCCCTGGTCGACAATCCTCCCGTGGTGATCCGCGACGGCGGCGTCATCGCCGAAGGCTTCGACGACGAGCTCGACGAGCACCGGGGCCTGGCCGAACACGCCGGGGACTACCTGGTGAAGCTCGAGACCCGCGAACGCTCGCGCACCGGGCTTGCCGGGCTCAAGGTCGGCTACAACAGGGTTCACGGCTACTACATCGAGATCCCCCGTGCCCAGGCCAAGGAGGCCCCGGCCGACTATATTCGCCGCCAGACGCTGAAGAACGCCGAACGCTTCATCATCCCGGAGCTCAAGGAGTTCGAGGACAAGGCGCTGTCGGCCAAGTCCCGCGCCCTGGCCAGGGAAAAACTGCTGTACGACAGCCTGCTCGACAGCCTCAACGCCGAACTTGCCAGGCTCCAGGCGACGGCCAGGGCGCTGGCCGCACTCGACGTGCTGTGCACCCTGGCGGAGCGAGCCCGGGCGCTGGATTTCGTCCGCCCGACGCTGTCAGAGACCCCAGGCTTCGATATCCGCGGTGGTCGCCATCCGGTGGTCGAACAGGTCAGCGACGGCCCCTTCGTGCCCAACGACCTGCGCATGGACGACGATCGCCGCATGCTGGTGATCACCGGCCCCAACATGGGCGGCAAGTCGACCTACATGCGCCAGGCGGCCCTGATCACCCTGCTCGCCCACAGCGGCAGCTTTGTGCCCGCCGACACCGCCACCATCGGCCCGGTGGATCGCATCTTCACCCGCATCGGCTCCAGCGATGACCTGGCCGGCGGGCGCTCCACCTTCATGGTGGAGATGACCGAAACCGCCAATATCCTGCACAACGCCACCGACCACAGCCTGGTGCTGATGGACGAGATCGGCCGGGGCACCAGCACCTTCGACGGCCTGTCACTGGCCTGGGCCAGCGCCGAACACCTGACCCGTACCCGCGCCTTTACCCTGTTCGCCACCCACTACTTCGAGATGACGGCGCTGGCCACAGAGGCGCCGGCGGTGACCAACGTCCACCTGACCGCCGCCGAACACAATGATGGCATCGTCTTCATGCACCGGGTCGAGGACGGCCCCGCGAGCCAGAGCTATGGCCTGCAGGTGGCCCAGTTGGCCGGTGTGCCCCAGACCGTCATCGCCGAGGCACGGACCAAGCTTGCCGCCCTGGAGCAGCAGGAGATCGATCATGGCCGCAGGAGCGCTGATCCGGATGGCGGAAGCCGACACCACCAGTCCACCCCCCAGCAGGCGGACCTGTTCGCCAGCGCCCCCCACCCTCTGGTGGAAGAACTCGGCGGCCTGGCGGTCGACGACCTCAGTCCACGCCAGGCACTGGAACTGCTGTACCGCTGGAAGTCGGCACTGTGAGGCCCTTGTGAGGCATACTCTTGCCCGATAGCGGCGCGAGGACTAGAATGTGGCACCCAAGGACCGTAGATTATAAAAAGCCATTTCTATATAACATTAAGGCTTAAGACGCGCCGGCATGTTACGCCGGACGCGAAGGTTGCATGGCCTGCATGGGCGCCACGCCGCACGCACGTCACCAACGACCCGGGCGAAAGCCACCACTGTACAGAGAGGCCGGCAAGGCGCTGGCCCGAGGAAGGGAGACTGGCATGACATTCGTCGTCACCGAAAACTGCATCAAGTGCAAGTACACCGACTGTGTCGAGGTCTGCCCGGTGGACTGCTTCTACGAAGGCCCCAATTTCCTGGTGATTCACCCCGACGAATGCATCGACTGCGCCCTGTGCGAGCCGGAATGCCCGGCCGAAGCGATCTACTCGGAGGATGAACTGCCCGAGGGCCAGGAACAGTTCCTGGAGATCAATACCGAGCTGGCGGAGGTGTGGCCCAACATCACCGAGAAGAAGGATCCGCCGGAAGACGCCGAGCAGTGGGACGGCAAGCCGGGCAAGCTGGAAAAGCTCGAGCGCTGAGCCTAGCCGCCAGGCAGTACCTGAACAAACGCGACAGCCGCCTTATCCGGGCGGCTGTCGCGTTTGTGTAACGGCAATCTTGAAGGAGGGTGTCCGGCCCTCTCGCCCCCGGACAAGCATCGACCGGCGCGGATTTCTGCCTGACATCGGCGCAGGAAGGACGTGGTGCAATGGCCTTTCGAAGCAGGTGCCCGACAGGCAGGCATAAAAAAAGGCGGCCCGTAGGCCGCCCGCTCCAAGCGTTTCCTTGGGCGGCTCCCTCCGCCCTACTCCCTGAGCGCCCTCCGTGCCCAGAAGCGACTTCCTGTCGCACCAGGCGCGCTCTTGACTCCTGAACGCATCCCGAAAACACCTACCTGAACCGAAGAGTGGCAAGTCCGGCCCATCCGGGTGTCAACCACCGAGGACATCCATGCCCCTTCACTGCCGACGTCGACTCCACCTCCTTGCGGAAACGATGCCGAAACAATGAAGTTTCCGTGGGACAGACGGGCGACTTGCCGCCGCGAAGCCTGACCTCTCGATTCGTGTGGCCATTCTGTCAGTTTCTGGGGTCATCACAAGCACCCTGCTTTTCTCACCCATGACGCAGACCGAGAGGGCCTGTCGGAAAAAGCATTGAAAAATCAAGGCGATAAAAAAGGCCCGCAACACGGTTGCGAGCCTTTTCGACGCCAAAATAGTCAATGTCTTACAAGAACTGTAGTCAATCTCTTACAAGACGCGTCGACACTAGCACCATCGGTGCCTTGCCAAGGGCCTACGCCTGCCCCTTGATGGCGGAGCGGCCCGGATAGCTCGCACGCTCACCCAGCTCCTGCTCGATGACCAGCAGACGGTTGTACTTGGCCACACGATCGCTGCGGCACAGAGAGCCGGTCTTGATCTGACCGGCACAGGTGCCCACGGCCAGGTCGGCGATGGTGGTGTCCTCGGTCTCACCGCTGCGGTGGGAGATGACCGCCGTGAAGCCGGCGTCCTGAGCCATGCGAATGGCATCGAGGGTCTCGGACAGGGAGCCGATCTGATTGAACTTGATCAGGATGGAGTTGCCGATGGACTCGTCGATGCCGCGCTTGAGAATGCGGGTGTTGGTCACGAACAGGTCGTCACCCACCAGCTGCACGCGATCGCCGAGCTTGGCGGTCAGCGACTTCCAGCCGTCCCAGTCGGACTCGTCCAGACCATCCTCGATGGACACGATCGGGTACTCGTCGCTGAGGCCCACCAGGTAGTCACCGAAGCCCTCGGCGTCGAAGCTCTTGTCCTCGCCGGCCAGCAGGTACTGCCCGTCCTTGTAGAACTCGCTGGCGGCACAGTCCAGCGCCAGGGTGACGTCCTTGCCCAGCGCGTAACCCGCATCCTCGACGGCCTGCTTGATGACCGCCAGCGCCTCGGCGTTGGAGGCCAGGTTGGGGGCGAAGCCGCCCTCATCACCGACGGCGGTGGCCAGACCACGCGCCGACAGCACCTTCTTCAGCGCATGGAAGATCTCGGCACCGACGCGAAGCCCTTCGCGGAAGCTCGGCGCGCCGACCGGCTGGACCATGAACTCCTGGATGTCGACGTTGTTGTCGGCGTGCTCGCCACCATTGAGGATGTTCATCATCGGCACCGGCATCAGGTACTTGCCCGGCTGGCCGTAGAGCTCGGCGATGTGCGCGTAGAGCGGCACGCCCTTGGCGTTGGCGGCGGCCTTGGCCGCGGCCAGGGAGACCGCCAGGATGGCATTGGCGCCCAGGTTTTCCTTGTTGTCGGTGCCGTCGAGCTCGAGCATGGCATCATCCAGCCCGCGCTGATCGCGTGCGTCCATACCCAGCAGACGCTCACGGATCTTGCCGTTGGCCGCGTCCACCGCCTTCAGCACGCCCTTGCCGAGGTAGCGGCTCTTGTCACCATCACGCAGCTCCAGCGCCTCGCGAGAGCCGGTGGAGGCGCCGCTCGGTGCGCAGGCGACACCGATCGCGCCGCTTTCCAGGCGGACTTCCGCCTGCACGGTGGGGTTGCCGCGAGAGTCCAGCACCTCGAGGGCACGAATATCGACGATCTTGGTCATCTTGAGGATCCTTGTGGGTGAAAAACTCGTGTCAGCGTTGTCGATCCGCCCGGGTGACACCATAGGCCCCAGGGCCAGAACACACGATCCAACGGAGGTAGCGTCAGCGTATCTCGATCGACGGTAGTTTTTTTACTACGTCATCCAGCGCCTTGATCTGCGACAGGAAAGGCTCGAGCTTATCAAGCGGGAGTGCACAGGGGCCGTCGCATTTTGCTGAATCGGGATCGGGGTGGGCTTCCAGGAACAACCCGGCGATGCCTACTGCCACCCCGGCCCTGGCCAGGTCCAGCACCTGGGCGCGGCGGCCATCGGCACTGTCACTGCGCCCGCCCGGGCGCTGCAGCGAGTGGGTCACGTCGAACAGCAGCGGGAAGCCGGTGTCCTTCATCTCGCCGAAGCCGAGCATGTCCACCACCAGGTTGTTGTAGCCGAAGCTCGAGCCGCGCTCGCACAGCAGCAGCCGCTCGTTGCCGGCTTCCTGGAACTTGGTGATGATGTGGCGCATCTCGTGGGGGGCCAGGAACTGCGGTTTCTTGATGTTGACCACCGCACCGGTCTCGGCCATCGCTACCACCAGGTCGGTCTGGCGAGCCAGAAACGCCGGCAGCTGGATGACATCGGCCACCTCGGCCGCCGGCGCCGCCTGGTGCGGTTCGTGGACATCGGTGATCACCGGCACCCCGAAGCGCGACTTGACCTCATCGAGGATCGCGAGCCCCTTGTCCAGGCCAGGGCCCCGGTAAGAATGCACCGAGCTGCGGTTGGCCTTGTCGAAGCTGGCCTTGAACACATAGGGGATGTCGAGCTTGCCGGTCACCTCGACGTAGGCCTCGGCGACCTCGAGGGCCAGCTCACGAGATTCGAGCACGTTCATCCCTGCAAACAGCACCAGAGGCAATGAATTGCCGGCCCTCAGGCCGGCAAATTCGATGGTACGCTGGGCGTCTGACATGGCGATCACTCCTGGTGCGCGGACTGGGCGCGGGTGCGCTTGGCCTTGTGACCCAGGGCCGCGTTGACGAAGCCGGTGAACAGCGGATGGCCATCACGCGGCGTCGAGGTGAACTCCGGGTGGAACTGACAGGCCACGTACCAAGGGTGGTCCGGCAGCTCGACCATTTCCACCAGAGAGTTGTCGACGCTGCGTCCGGAGACCACCAGGCCTGCCTTTTCCAGGTCCTCGATGAACTGGTTGTTGACCTCGAAGCGATGACGATGACGCTCGACGATGATGTCGTCACCGTAGGCCTCGCGAGCCTTGGACCCCTTGGCCAGACGGCACTCCTGGCCACCCAGACGCATGGTGCCGCCCAGATCGGAGGCCTCGTCACGCACCTCGATCTTGCCCTCGGGGTTGAGCCATTCGGTGATCAGGCCCACCACCGGGTGCTGGGTGTCGTGGGTGAACTCGGTGGAGTCGGCATCGTTCCAGCCGGCCACATGGCGCGCGTACTCGATCACCGCCACCTGCATGCCCAGGCAGATGCCCAGGTAGGGAATGTCGTTCTCGCGGGCGAAACGCGCGGTGGCAATCTTGCCTTCCACACCGCGCTCACCGAAGCCACCGGGCACCAGGATGGCGTCCTTGCCGGCCAACCGGTCGGTGCCGTGACGCTCGATGTCCTCGGAGTCGATGTAGTCGACGTTGACCTTCACGCGGGTCTGGATGCCGGCGTGGATCAGCGCCTCGTTCAGCGACTTGTAGGCGTCCAAGAGCTCCATGTACTTGCCGACCATGGCGATGTTCACCGACTTGAGCGGGTTGAGCTTGGCGTCGAGCACCTTGACCCACTCGCTGAGGTCGGCCTCGTCGGCCTCGAGGCGCAGCTTGTCGCAGACGATGTCATCGAGCCCATGCTCGTGCAGCATCAGCGGAATCCGATAGATGGTATCGGCGTCCTGCAGCGGTACCACCGCGCGTTCTTCCACGTTGGTGAACAGCGCGATCTTGCGACGCTCGGTCTCTTCCAGCTCGACCTCGCTACGGCAGATCAGGATGTCCGGCTGGATACCGATGGAGCGCAGCTCCTTGACCGAGTGCTGAGTCGGCTTGGTCTTGGTCTCGCCGGCGGTCTGGATGTAGGGCACCAGCGTCAGGTGCATGAAGATGGCGTTGCTGGCGCCCTTCTCGCTGCGAATCTGACGGATGGATTCGAGGAACGGCAGCGACTCGATGTCACCCACGGTGCCACCGATCTCCACCAGTGCCACGTCGAAGCCCTCGCCACCTTCGTAGACACGACGCTTGATCTCGTCGGTGATGTGCGGGATGACCTGTACCGTGCCGCCCAGGTAGTCGCCACGACGCTCCTTGCGCAGCACGTGCTCGTAGACCCGGCCAGTGGTGAAGTTGTTGGACTGGGTCATCTTGGTGCGGATGAAGCGCTCATAGTGGCCCAGGTCCAGGTCGGTCTCGGCGCCATCCTCGGTGACGAACACCTCGCCGTGCTGGAAGGGACTCATGGTGCCCGGATCCACGTTGATGTACGGGTCGAGCTTGAGCATGGTGACCTTGAGGCCGCGAGCCTCGAGAATCGCCGCCAGCGAGGCCGACGCAATGCCCTTGCCAAGAGAGGACACAACGCCGCCGGTCACGAAGATATATCGTGTCATGGAGAACCTGTCGAAACGTGATCGGTAGGCCCGGCAGGAAGCCGCGCCAGGATGGGACGACAGACTAGCAGATATCGACTAACGGCTCAATTTGCACAACAGGAAGTCATCCTGGAGAAACCGCCCCGCCCCTCCGCCATGGTTCTCACAACGGGGGACGGGGCTCGGCAGAGCCTCAGATGTCGAGGTAGTCGAGGATGCCCTCACCGGCCTGGCGACCTTCATAGACCGCAGTCACCACCAGATCGGAGCCGCGCACCATGTCGCCACCGGCAAAGATCTTCTCGTTGGTGGTCTGGAAGGCGAAGCTGCCATGCTCAGGCGCCTTGACCCGGCCACGCTCGTCGACCTCGATGCCCACCGACTCGAACCAGGGCGCCGGGCTCGGCTGGAAGCCGAAGGCGATGACCACGGCGTCGGCGGGGATGATCTCCTCGGAGCCCGGCACCACCTCGGGACGGCGACGGCCGTTCTCGTCGGCTTCGCCCAGGCGGGTACGCACCACCTTGACGCCTTCGACCCGCTCTTCACCGACCACCGCCACCGGCTGACGATTGAACAGGAAGTCCACGCCTTCCTCGCGGGCATTGGCCACCTCACGCCGGGAGCCCGGCATGTTCTCTTCGTCACGGCGGTAGGCGCAGGTCACCTCACGGGCGCCCTGGCGAATGGCGGTACGGTTGCAGTCCATGGCGGTATCGCCACCACCCAGCACCACCACACGCTGACCTTCCAGCGAGACGAAGTCCTCGGGATTCTTCTCGAAGCCCAGGCGGTGGTTGACGTTGGCGATCAGGTAGTCGAGCGCCTTGTGCACCCCGGGCAGGTCCTCGCCGGGGAAGCCACCTTCCATATAGGTATAGGTGCCCATGCCGAGGAACACGGCGTCGTACTTCGCCAACAGATCCTCGAAGGCGACGTCCTTGCCCACCTCGACGTTGAGGCGGAACTCCACGCCCATCTCCTCGAACACCGCACGACGACGTTCCATTACCGTCTTCTCGAGCTTGAATTCGGGGATGCCGAAGGTCAGAAGGCCGCCGATCTCGGCGTACTTGTCGAAGACCACCGGCTTGACGCCGTTGCGCACCAGGATGTCGGCGCAGCCGAGGCCAGCGGGGCCCGCGCCGATGATCGCGACCTTCCTGTCGGTCCAGGTCACCTGGCTCATGTCCGGGCGCCAGCCCATGGCGAAGGCGGTGTCGGTGATGTACTTCTCCACCGAACCAATGGTCACCGCGCCGAAGCCGTCATTGAGGGTGCAGTCACCCTCGCACAGGCGGTCCTGGGGGCACACCCGGCCACACACTTCGGGCAGCGAGTTGGTGCGATGCGACATCTCCGCCGCCTCGAGGATGTTGCCTTCGCTGACCAGCTGCAGCCAGTTGGGAATGTAGTTGTGGACCGGACACTTCCACTCGCAGTAGGGATTACCGCAGTGCAGGCAGCGATGCGCCTGGCTGGCCGCCTCCATGGGCTTGAACGGCTCGTAGATCTCGGCGAACTGGCGGGCGCGGGTGCGCGCCGCCTTCTTCTGCGGATCCTGACGACCGACGTCGATGAACTGAAAGTCGTTGTTCAAACGGTTTGCCATGATGTTCTCCTGCCTTGTTCGGGACGCCGTCGGGTTATTCGGGCTGACGCGTGGACTGGGCCAAGAGGCCATTCAGGCTCGCCGCCTTGGGCTTCACCAGCCAGAAGTGGCGGATAAAGTCGCTGAAGTCCTCGAGGATCGCCTGACCGCGCAATGATCCGGTCTCGGCCACATACTCCTCGATGGTTTCCCTGAGGTGTCTCCGATAGGCCTCCATGGCCTCGGTGTTGACCCGATGGATCTCCACCAGTTCGTGGTTGTAACGGTCGACGAAGCAGCGATCCTCGTCGAGCACGTAGGCGAAGCCGCCGGTCATGCCCGCACCGAAGTTGACGCCGGTCTCGCCGAGCACGCAGACGATGCCGCCGGTCATGTACTCGCAGCAGTGATCGCCCGAGCCTTCGATGACCGCGTGGGCGCCGGAGTTGCGCACGCCGAAGCGCTCGCCGGCGGTACCCGCGGCAAACAGCTTGCCGCCGGTGGCGCCGTACAGGCAGGTGTTGCCGATGATCGCCGTCTTGTGGCTCTCGAACTGACTGCTCTTCGGCGGGGTGATGACGATCTTGCCGCCATTCATGCCCTTGCCGACGTAGTCGTTGGCGTCACCTTCCAGGTACAGATTGAGACCACGGGCGTTCCACACCCCGAAGCTCTGACCGGCGACACCGGTGAAGCGCGCGGTCACCGGCGCGTCGTCAAGACCCGCCTCGCCGTAACGCTTGGCGATGGCACCGGAAGTCAGCGCACCCACCGAACGATCACAGTTGGTGATGGTGAAGGACACGTCGGCCCCGCCCTTGGACTCGATGGCGTCCTTTAGCGCCTCCAGCACCTCGAGGTTCTTGGCACCCGGGTCATGCGGCACGTTACGGCTGACCTGGCAATACTGAGGGGCATCTGCCGGCACATGGTCGTTGGCCAGCAAAGGCGTCAGGTCAAGCTTGTGCTGCGAAGGCGTCAGCCCCTCGAACACCTCGAGCAGGTCGGTGCGCCCGATCAGGTCGGTGAGCTTGCGCACACCCACCAGCGCCATCAGCTCGCGCACTTCCTCGGCGATGAAGCGGAAGTAGTGCTTGACCATGTCGACGGTGCCACGGAAGTGCTCGTCGCGCAGGTACTGCATCTGGGTGGCGACACCGGTGGCGCAGTTGTTGAGGTGGCAGATGCGCAGGTACTTGCAGCCCAGCGCCACCATCGGTGCGGTACCGAAGCCGAAGCTCTCGGCGCCAAGAATCGCCGCCTTGATCACGTCCAGGCCGGTCTTCAGGCCGCCGTCGGTCTGCAGCCGGATCTTGTCGCGCAGGCCGTTGATGCGCAGCGCCTGATGCACCTCCGGCAGGCCCAGCTCCCAGGGTGAACCGGCGTGCTTGATCGAGGTCAGCGGGCTCGCCGCGGTGCCGCCGTCGTAGCCGGACACCGTGATCAGGTCAGCGTAGGCCTTGGCCACGCCGGTGGCGATGGTGCCGATGCCGGGCTCGGAGACCAGCTTGACCGATACCTGGGCGTCGGGATTGACCTGTTTGAGGTCAAAGATCAGCTGGGCCAGATCCTCGATGGAGTAGATGTCGTGGTGCGGCGGCGGCGAGATCAGGGTCACCCCCGGCACCGAATAACGCAGCCGGGCGATCAACTCGTTGACCTTGCCACCGGGAAGCTGGCCACCCTCGCCGGGCTTGGCGCCCTGGGCCACCTTGATCTGCAGCACCTCGGCGTTGACCAGGTAGGCCGGGGTGACACCGAAGCGCCCGGAGGCGATCTGCTTGATCTTGGAGCTTCTGATGGTGCCGTAACGCGACGGATCCTCACCACCCTCACCGGAGTTGGAGCGCCCACCGGCCTCGTTCATGGCCTGGGCCAGGGCCTCGTGAGCCTCCGGCGACAGCGCACCCAGCGACATGCCGGCGCTGTCGAAGCGTGGCAGCAGGTCCTCGACCGGTTCGACTTCCTCGAGCGGCAACGCCTCGGCGGCGGGCTTCAGCTTCAGCAGGTCACGGATGGTGGCGGGCGCGCGATCATTGACCAGCTGCGCAAACTTCTTCCACTTGGCGTAGTCGCCCTCCTGCACCGCCTCCTGCAACGCCTTGACCACATCGGGGTTGTAGGCGTGGTACTCGTGACCATGGACGTACTTCATCAGGCCGCCCTGGGAGATGCCCTTGCGCGGCTTCCAGGCGTCCTTTGCCAGCGCCACCTGAGTCAGCTGGATCTCGTTGAAGCCGGTGCCCTCGATGCGCGAGGCCATGCCGGTGAAGCAAAGATCCATCACCTCGGAGGACAGACCCACCGCCTCGAACAGCTGCGAACCACGGTAGGAGGCCAGGGTCGAGATGCCCATCTTGGAGAGGATCTTGAACAGCCCCTTCTGCAGGCCCTTGCGGTAGTTCTCGCGGGCGTCCGCCGGATTGCCTGACAGCTCACCGGTGCGATGCATGTCGGCCATCACCTGGTAGGCCAGCCACGGATAGACCGCGGTGGCGCCCACTCCGAACAGCACCGCCATCTGGTGGGCGTCACGGGCGTAGCCGGTCTCGACGATCAGGTTGACCCGCGGGCGCAGGGCCTTGCGACCGAGTTCGTTGTGGATCGCGCCCACCGCCAGCGCCGGATGGATCGGCACCTGCCCCTGGGGCAGGTCGGCATCGGACAGCACCAGGATCACCTTGTTCTCGTGAACCGCCGCCTCGGCCTCGCGACACAGTTCGAGCAGCGCCGCCTTGAGCCCTGTCTGCTCCGGGTCATAGCCCAGCGACAGACGCTGGCTGGCAAAGGCCGGGTCGTCCTGGCCTACCAGAGCGGTGAACTTGCGCGGCGACAGGATCGGGGTCGTCAGCACGATACGGTGGGCATGCTCCGGGGTCGCCTTGAACACGTTGCGCTCGGCACCGATGCAGGTCTCCAGCGACATCACGATGGCTTCGCGCAGCGGATCGATGGCCGGGTTGGTGACCTGGGCGAACTTCTGACGGAAGTAGTCCGACAGCATCCGGTGCTTGCCGGAGAGCACCGCCATGGGGGTGTCGTCACCCATGGAGCCCACCGCTTCCTGGCCGCTCTCGCCCAGCGGACGCAGCACCTGGTCACGCTCCTCGAAGCTGACCTGGAACATCTTCTGCTGCACCTGAAGGGTGTCGGAGTCCATGTTCTTGAAGGCGGCGAGCTCGGTCAGCGCGGACTCCAGGAACTGAGCCTCCTGCTTGAGCCAGCGCTTGTAGGGATAGGCCGACTTCAGCCGCTCGTCGATGTCGCTGGTGTGCAGCACTTCGCCGGTCGCGGTGTCCACGGCGAGGACCTGACCGGGGCCGACACGGCCCTTGGCCACCACGTCCTCGGGCTTGTAGTCGTAGGTACCGATCTCGGAAGCCAGGGTGATGAAGCCGTTGCGGGTGATCACCCAGCGCGCCGGGCGCAGGCCGTTGCGGTCGAGCATGCACAGGGCCTGACGGCCATCGGTCATGACCACACCGGCGGGTCCATCCCAGGGCTCCACGTGCATGGAATTGTACTCATAGAAGGCACGCAGATCGCCGTCCATGATCTCCACGTTCTGCCAGGCCGGCGGCACCATCATGCGCACCGCCCGATGCAGCTCCATGCCGCCGGTCAGCAGCACCTCGAGCATGTTGTCCATGCTCGAGGAGTCGGAACCGGTGGTATTGACGATCTGGTCGAGGCTGGCGATGTCGGGCAGCCGCTCGGAGACGAAGTTCTCCTTGCGCGAGTTGGCCCAGCCACGGTTGGCCTCGATGGTGTTGATCTCGCCGTTGTGGGCCAGCAGACGGAACGGCTGAGCCAGCGGCCAGCGCGGCGCGGTGTTGGTGGAGAAACGCTGGTGGAACACGCAGATGGCGGTTTCCAGGCGCTCGTCACCCAGGTCCTGATAGAAAGCCGGCAGGTCCACCGGCATCACCAGTCCCTTGTAGGAGACGACGTCGCTGGACAGCGAGCTGACGTAGAAGTCCGGCTCGTCGATCAGCGCCTGCTCGGCCAGTCGGCGGGCCATGAACAGCGAGACGTCAAAGGCTTCCTCGGCGTCACCGGGCTCGACGAACAGTTGACGGATACGCGGCAGGCACTCCAGCGCCATCGGGCCGCACACGCTGGGGTCCACCGGCACCTCGCGCCAGCCGAGCACCTTGACACCACGCTCTGTCAGGCTCGCCTCGAGCACCTGGCGGGCGCGCTCCTCACGCTGGTCGTCGTCGGGCAGGAAGATCACGCCCACGGCATAGCTGTCGCCCAGTTCGATACCCAGGCTTTCCTTGGCGGCGTGGCGCATGAAGCCGTCGGGCATCTTCAACAGCAGGCCACAGCCGTCACCGGTCTTGCCGTCGGCAGCGATACCGCCACGGTGGGTCATGCAGGTCAGGGATTCGATGGCAGTACTGAGCAGTTCATGGCTAGCCTGCCCTTCCATGTGGGCGATCAGGCCAAACCCGCAGTTGTCACGGAACTCGCCGGGCTGGTGAAGACCTCTGTTCATGGGCGCGCCTCAGGTGAAAGGGTTGTAGTCACAGCATAATCGCGATATTATTATCGGTTTTTCTTTTGATTTTAAGCCCTTAAGGGCTTTCGCTAACTGCACGAAAAATGGGTACCCAGCATAGCCAGCCCCCCGCCCTCGCGCAATCTCCCCGCCGCGCACGCCCGATAAAAAAACACCGTAAATCTGATGCTTGCACCAAGGCTTCGAAAAAAAACCTTATCAGGTCAACGACTTGGAAGCCGTTTCCAGCAAGTCTTGCTGTACGCCTTTCGCCACTAGACTTTAGTCGCAAAAACTGTCGACACCCCATGCCGATCAGGCATACGACATACAGATCCACGCATGAGCGGCGCCTATTCCCCCTATCCCGAAGCCGTCGACAGCACCTCGTAGCGCACTCCGTAAAGCCGTGCTCAGGCGATACCAGCGCCTGCCTCTTGCCACGCCAAAGCCACCCGTGCCGAAGCCAACCTTGCCGCTCGGCATGCCCCAGACACGACAACGCCCGCGCAAGGCGGGCGTCGCAGTCGATACGCTGGAGACTGACATCATCAGGCCCGCGGGTAGGCCTCGATGCATTCGCCGAGCAGCGCCGGCGGGGTCTGATCGTAGACGCAGGCCTCACCGAGCGCGCGCATCAGCACCAGGCGCATGCGGTCATCGGTATTTTTCTTGTCGAGCTTCATGCGCGACACGAAATCCTCAACCGTCATTTCCCTGGGAGCCGCCACCGGCAGACCCGCCCGCTCGATCACTCGACGGGTGCGCGTCACATCGGCCTGCTCGATAAAGCCCTGGCGCATCGACAGGTCCGCCGCCATCAGCATGCCCACACCCACCGCCTCGCCGTGCAGCCAGGTGCCATAACCCATGTAGGCCTCGATGGCGTGCCCGAAGGTGTGCCCCAGATTCAAAAGCGCCCGCACGTCCTGCTCGGTCTCGTCGAGGGCGACGATCTCGGCCTTGATCGCGCAACTACGTTCGATGGCCTTGGCGAGCACAACATCGTCGAGGTCACGCAGCGCAGCCATCTCATCTTCCAGCCAGCCGAGAAAGTCACTGTCATGGATCAGTCCGTACTTGATCACCTCGGCAAGACCCGCGGACAGCTCCCGCTCGGGCAGGGTCGAGAGCGTGGCGGTATCGATCAGCACTGCGCGGGGCTGCCAGAAGGCGCCAATCATGTTCTTGCCCAGCGGATGATTGACCCCGGTCTTGCCCCCTACCGAAGAATCCACCTGGGACAGCAGGGTGGTGGGCACCTGGATAAAGGAGATGCCGCGCTGATAGGACGCCGCGGCGAAGCCGACCATATCGCCAATCACCCCGCCGCCCAGCGCCACCAGCGTGGCCTTGCGGTTGAAGCCGGCCTCCAGCAGGGCGTTCCAGATGCGCGAGACGCCTTCGACATTCTTGTGGGCTTCACCATCCGGCAGCACCAGGGTCTCGATCCTGAGGCGGTCGTCGGCCGCTGCCAGCGCCGAGGTCAGCCGCTCGAGATAGTGCGCGGCGACGGTGTCGTTGGTCACCACCATCACCTGGCGACCGCTGAGATAGGAGGCCAGACGCTCACCGTCATCGACGAGCCCCGGTCCGATATGGATGGGGTAGCTGCGATCGCCCAGGGCGACGGTCAGGGTCAAGGGATTCACGGACGTGGGTGTGCTCATGATGAGGCCTTGCAGGTGAGAGGGTCGAGGAGGCGATGGACGCGACGAACGATATCGTTGACCACCGAGCGCGGCCCGCGGCGGTCGGTGCGGATCACCAGGTCCGCGGTGGCGCGATACAAGGGGTCACGCAGGGCGAACATGTCGCGCAGCAGTTGCTCGCGATCGCCGCGCTGCAGAAGCGGCCGGTTGCGATCCTTGGCGGTGCGCTTCAACTGCTGCTCCACGGTAGTGAACAGATAGATGACGGTACCGCCCTCGCGGATACGCTGGCGATTTTCCTCGCGCAGCACCGCGCCGCCGCCAGTGGCGATCACTACCTTGTCGTAGTCCACCAGCTCGCTGATCATGGCGCTTTCCCTGTCACGAAAGCCGCTCTCGCCCTCGACATCGAATATCCAGGGGATATCCGCGCCACAGCGTGACTGAATCTCGTGGTCACTGTCGTAGAACGGACGTGACAATTCGGCCGCCAGCAGGCGGCCGATGGTGCTCTTTCCCGCCCCCATGGGGCCTATCAGAATCAGGTTGGGTACTTCCTGCATCAGTGAGTCGCCAGGCCGTCGTCGAGTATCCGGGGAGTGATGAATACCAACAACTCTACCTTATCGTTGACGTCCTCGGTATAGCGAAACAGCTTTCCCAGCCAGGGGATATCGCCAAGCCAGGGCGTCTTGTACAGCGTATGCAGCTGCTGGGTGGTGAGAATCCCCCCCAGCACCACGGTCTCGCCGTCCTCGACCAGCACCTGGGTCTGGATCTCGTTGGTATCGATGGCCGGCTCGCCGTCGAAGCTCTGCTCGGCCAGGGTGTCATTGTTGATGGTCAGATCCATGACGATGCGGTCATCGCTGGTAATCTGCGGGGTGACCTCAAGCGCCAGCACCGCCTCCTTGAACTCCACGTTGGTGGCACCGCTGGAGGTGGACTCCTGGTAGGGGATCTCCTTGCCCTGCTTGATCAGGGCGGTGTGCTGATTGGCGGTAATCACCCGCGGCTCGGAGATGGTCTGGCTCTTGCCCTCGCTCTCCAGCGCATGCAACTCCAGATCCAGCAGCACATCCCCGGCCAGATAGCCGAACTTGAAAGAGCTACCCGGATCCAGGGCATCGCCCAGATCCACCCCCAGGCCACCGTAGGCATCCCCTCGATTGCCGAAGACCCCATCACCGATCTGTACCGATTCACCCAGCGCCCCGGACAGGGCACCGTCCCCGCTCCCCACAGGCAACTTGTCGTGGCGGCTGCGTGCCCCCCAGTTGACGCCAATCTCCTCGGCGGTGTTGTCTCGGGCCACCACGATGCGCGCCGAAATCTGCACCTGGCGTACCGGCACATCCAGGCGCGCCAGGGTCCAGCGAATCTCGTCAAGCTGACTGGCCACGTCCTGGACCAGCAGGGTATTGGTGCGCGGATCGGTGGCCACGCGCCCGCGATCGGACAACAGCCCGAAACCGTTCTCGCCACGCAGCAAGGCGGCGAGCTCCGCCGCCTTGGCATACCGCACTTCGATATGCTCGGTCACCAGGGGCTCAAGCTCGTCCAGCCGCGAGGCTGCCTCGAGCTTGAGGCGATCACGCTCGGCCAGTTCCGAGGCCGGCGCCACCAGCAGGATGTCGCCCTGCCGACGACTATCAAGCCCCTGGCTCTCCAGCACCATGTCCAGCGCCTGGTCCCAGGGCACCGCCTCCAGGTTCAGGGTCACCCGCCCAGCGACGCTGTCACTGGCGACGATATTGAGGCCGGTGAAGTCACTCAACACCGACAGCACCGAGCGCACCTCGACATCCTGAAAGTTCAGAGTGATCGGCGCGCCCTGATAGCCCTCGCCCTGCGCCCAGCCCGGCGACACCAGCAGCACACCGACCACCAGCCCCACCAGCCACCGCGCGATCGCCTGCCCAGGCGAAAACGCCGACTCGCCTGTCCGACATGAACCGATATCAGGTCGCCTGCTCACTCGCCTACCCTCATGACACGCTCCTTCCAGCGATAGTCCTTGCCTGCAACCGCCTCCAGCCTGACGGCCTCAGCGCTGATCGCCGCGACCCTGGCGGGCGGATTGGCCAGCATCTCCCCTTGCGCCACCCGATAGAGATGACCATCGGGCGCCTCGAACAGCGCCCAATGCCGCTGCCCTCGACCCAGCACTCCCACCAGTTCAAGTTCGTCCAGGGAAAAGGCAGCAAGACCGCTGCCTTGCACAAACCGCTGACCGCCGAAGCCCTGGCCCTCGAAGCGAAAGGGGCTTCTCGCGTTGGCGTAGCGATACTGCAGCACCGGCAGGCTCACTACCTCGGGCAACGCTACCGGCCGCCGATCGAGCTCCGGCGCCAGCGCCTCGGCCAGACGCCGATCCAGGGCGTCGAGGTCCGCCTGCTGGCAACCCGTCAGGGCCACACCCAACAAGGCGCCCATCAGCACGCCCACCAGCCGGCGCCGCCTCATGAACCCTCCACCAGCGCATCGGCGACGCGCGCCCCGTCACCAATACTGTAGGTCTGCGCCAGCGCGTGCAGCTCAAGCCCTCCCTCGACCGGCGACAGGCTGAAATCGTGCAACGTCACCAGTCGAGGCAGGTTGGCCAGATCAGCCACGAAACCACCGATGGCGTGGTAGTCGCCCCGCACCCGCAGATCAAAAGGCCGCTCGACATAAAGCTCCAGGGGGCGCGCCGGCCTCAGTTCGAGCTCCTCCAGCGATAGCCCGCGACGCTTGGCCACCTGGCCGATGCCTTCCAACAGCGATGGGATGGCGGCACCATCCGGCAACATGCGCCTCCGCTCGCTGACACGCTGATCGAGATCCACCAACAGCCGCTTGAGGCGATCAAGCTCCGCCAACTCGCGTGCGCGGCCTTCGAAGTCGGCGACCACCTCTCGCTCCTGACGCTGCAGCTCCACCAGACGCTGTGACAGGGGATGCAGATAGCCCACCACCATGGCCACCAGGGCGAGCACGAAAGCCAGGATCGCCACCAGGGTCCGCAGCGACATCGGCCAGCGCCCGGCCTCACTCAGCTCCAGCCGACGCCAGTCCAGCGCCTTGAGCCGGCGCCACTCATCGAGCCAGCGCTCACGCCAGCTGACGTCACCGCCCTGCTCTGAATTCATGGCAAGGCCTCCAGCGCCGGCAATGCCGCGAGGGTCATCTCCAGCGCAAAATGCTGATAGCCCTGCTCGGCCCCCACCCGCGACAACAGCGGTTCGGCAAAGACCTGCGCACGCTCGAGGGAGCGCAGCTGCTCGACCAGCCTGGCACTGTCGACGGCCTCGCCCTCGAGCATCAATCTGTCGCCGATGCGCTCGACACGCTGGTAGCGAACCCCCGGAGCCAGGGTGGCTGCCAGGGCGTTGACCACCGCAAGCGTCTGGCGCCGCTCGTCCTGCAGCCGCTCGAGCAACGCCTGTTCCTGATCCAGCAATGAGAGCTGGCGTTCGAGATCAACCATCTCGGCGGACTTTTCTTCCAGACGCTCGACGGCAGCGGCGACATGTCGCTGGCGGGCCTCCATCTGCCTCAACCCCCACTGCAGCCACAGCGTCGCCATCAACGCGAGCCCGACACCCGCCAACGCCGACAGCGCCACCGCCAGCCAGAAGCGTCGCGTGCGCCTGGCGCGAGCGGCCTCGCGCCAGTCAAGCAGATTGACCTGGACCTCGTTGATCGTCACATCTTTCATGGTCGTCCTCGCATGGCCAGGCCGCAGGCGGTCAGCAGGGCCGGCGCTTCGCCGCGCAGTGCCGCCGCGTCCAGCGATGGCTTGAGCGCCATCCCCTCCAGCGGGTCCACCTGGCTGACCGGCAGGCCGAGGGCCTGGCTCAGACGATCGGCAAGCCCCGCGACCAGGCTGCCACCTCCGGTCAACAGCAGTCGCTCGAGCGGACGCACATGGTCCGACACCTGATACAGCTGCAACGATCGCTGGATGTGCTCCACCAGGATCTCGACGAAGGGCCCCAGCACCGTGTGCGAATAGTCGTCCGGCAAACCGCCCCGCTTCTTGCCAAAGCCGGCCTCATCCATGCCGATACCGTAGTGACGCTGGATCGCTTCGGTGAGCTGCATGCCGCCGAACAGGCTGTCATGGCTGTAGACGATGCGCCCGGCCACCACCACGTGCAGCGTGTTGAGGTAGGCGCCCACGTCCACCAGGGCCAGGGCGCCGTCCCCCAGTCGGCGACGACGGCAAAGGCCAGCGATGGCCCGCTCGATGGCGAAGCTCTCGACATCCACCGCCGCAGGCATGAGCCCGCTGGCCTCCAGCGCCTGGGTCAACTGCTCGACGTCCTGGCGACGACAGGCCACCAGCAGTACCTCCTGCCACTGCGGATCGTCGCAGCAGCGCCCCAGGCGATAGAAGTCAAAGGCCACCTCACGGAACGGAAACGGTATGTGCTTGTCTGACTCCCATTCGATACGGGCCTCGATCTCTTCATCATCGAGCGCTGCCGGATAGCGCAGTACCCGGGTTATCGCCGCGCGGGATGGCACCGCCACGGCGGCCTTTCGACTCCCTGGAGAGGCCAGCTCGACCACCCGCGACAGCACCTCGATGACCTCGCCCATATCACGTATGCGGCGCTCCACCACGGCCCCTTGACGCAGCGGTCTGACCGCGTAGCCGGCCACGCGGTGGCCGGCGTCGTCCTCCACCAGCTCGATCAACTTGACCGAGGCAGAGGTGATATCGACACCGACCAGACCCTTGTCCTTCGAGGAAAACCACATGAGCCCATCACACTGCCACCATGGCACCGCGCCCGATGCACGACGCTGTGGCGCCAGCCTAGCCAAAACCGGGCCGGGCCTTACTGATCCATGACGGCACTTTGTGCAACAAGACGGGCAATTCGTCACAATGGTGGTGACAGGCCCTCCCAGTTCCTATAATGGCCGACGCAAAGGACTGCCTTACCCCATCTCTTCGCCCCGCCGTTTTTCGTTCTCAGCATGGACACCGCGATTTCATGAAGTATCTCAGAACGCTCATTTTCTCCGCCGTGTGGCTGGTGATATCGCTTGGCGCCGCCGCGGCCCTGGGCGTCGTCGGTGCCGCCCTCTACTTCGCTCCTGGGCTTCCCGATGTCCGTCAACTGCAGGACTTCGAGCTGCAGACACCACTGCGCATCTATACCCGCGACGGTCAGCTGATCGGCGAATTCGGCGAGGAACGCCGCATGCCGGTCGACTTCGAGGACATTCCAGAACCAATGCTCCAGGCACTGATGGCAGCAGAGGATTCGGCGTTCTTCGAACACCCCGGCGTCGACCCCAAGGGCCTGGCCCGGGCCGCAGTGGAACTGGTGTCCAGCGGTGGCGATATCCAGTCGGGCGGTTCGACCATCACCATGCAGGTGGCGCGCAACTATCTGCTGACGCTGGATCGTACCTTTACCCGCAAGCTGCGTGAGATCCTGTTGTCGCTGCAGATGGAACAGATCCTGAGCAAACAGGAAATCATGGAGCTCTATGTCAACAAGATCTTCCTGGGGCACCGTGCCTACGGCATCGCCGCCGCCGCCGAGGTCTACTATGACAAGCCGCTCGACGAGCTGACGCTGGCCCAGCACGCGATGATCGCAGGCCTGCCCAAGGCGCCTTCGGCCTTCAACCCCCTGGCCAACGCCGAGCGCGCGCTGATTCGCCGCAACTGGATCCTGTTTCGCATGCGCGAGCTGGGCTACATCGACCGGAGCGCCTATGACGAAGCGGTTCAGGCGCCGATCACCGCCAGTCGCCACGTGGCCAAGGCCGAGGTTCAGGCCGACTATGTCGCCGAGATGGCCCGTCAGTTCGCCACCGATCGCTTCGGTGACGAGGCCTATACCGGCAGCTATCGCATCACCACCACCATCGACAGCGAGCTCCAGCCCATGGCTCGCCAGGCGCTGGCCAATGGCCTGATCGCCTACGACACCCGCCATGGCTGGCGCGGGCCTGAGGACACCGAGATTCCTCAGAGTCTGGCCGAAGCCCAGGAAAAGACCGAGCGCACCGGCCTGGAGGAAGAGCTGTCCGAGTCTCCCGAGGTCATGGAAACCGCCCGTCGCGCGGCCGAGCGCAGTCAGACCAGCGTCGAGGGCGTCGACGGCGACGTCAGCAACTGGCTGCAGGTGCTGGAGCGCACCCCGACCTACGGCCCGCTGGAACCCGCCATCGTGGTGAAGAGCGAAGGCCGCGAGATGCAGGTGCTGGCCCATGAGGGCGAGCTGATCACCCTGTCCTGGGACGGGCTGGACTGGGCCGCGCCCTACAAGAGTGCCCGCTATCGTGGCGCCTCACCGTCCTCGGCCTCAGAGATCGCCAGCCGGGGTGACCTGGTGCGCATCCTCCAGCGCGAGGACGGCAGCTGGCGCCTGTCCCAGCAGCCCGGTGCCGAGGGCTCACTGGTGGTGATGGACCCGCAGACCGGCGCGATCCTCGCACTCCAGGCCGGCTTCGACTTCGACGCCAGCAAGTTCAACCGCGCGATTCAGGCCCGTCGCCAGGCCGGCTCCATCTTCAAGCCGTTCATCTACCTGGCGGGCCTGAACAGTGGCGAGGTGACCCCCGCCACCGTCATCAACGACGCCCCGGTGGTGCTCAACGACGGCAGCAACGAACTGTGGCGCCCGTCTAACTCCAGCAGTGACTTCCTCGGCCCGACCCGACTGCGGGTCGGCCTTGCCCGCTCGCGCAACCTGGTCACCATTCGCCTTCTGCAGAACATCGGGCTGAGTCGCACCATCGACTTCCTGGTGGACTTCGGCTTCTCCCGTGATCGTCTACCCAACGGCCTGTCGCTGGCACTGGGCAGCGCCAGCCTGACCCCGCTGGAGATGACCAACGCCTACGCGGTGCTGGCCAACGGCGGCTTCCGGGTATCGCCCTGGTTCATCGAGAAGATCACCCAGGGTGAGCAGCAGACCCTGGTGGAAGAGGCAAGCCCCCGCGTGGCCTGCCGCGAATGCAGCGAAGGCCAGACCACCACAGAAATCGACGGCAAGACCTACGAGGTGGCGCCCAGGGTCGCCAACGAGCGTGCCGTCTACCTGCTGCGCGACATGCTGCGCGACGTGGTCGAGCGCGGCACCGCCCGCCGCGCCCTGGCACTCGAGCGCACCGACATCGTCGGCAAGACCGGCACCACCAACGACCAGCGTGATGCCTGGTTTGCCGGCTTCAACGGCGACTACGCTACTACCGTGTGGGTGGGCAAGGACGACAACACCCCCACCGCCGAGTACGGCGCCCAGGCCGCCTTGCCGATCTGGGTCGACTTCATGGGCCAGGCGCTGGCCGGCAAGCCGGAGAACATCCCCGAACAGCCGCCCGGCATCATCACCGCCAGGGTCGACGCCAACAGCGGTCGCCTGCTGCGCGACGGCCAGGGTGGCGGCGTAGAGGAACTGTTCGACGAAGACCACATGCCCACCGTACAGCCCCGCCGTGTCGAAAGCGCCGTCGAGCGCCACAGCGGCTCCCAGGGTACCGGCGCCTACGAAGCCATCTTCTAAGGCCATTACCCCTCCTTCCCGTCGGGAAGGAGGGGTCCCTTGTCACTTCGCGCTACCCACCACGCCTTGAACCTTCCTAGAGACCACCTTATGGTGATTTCCCGTTTTTATTTGCCCGCGACGGCACTATGCATTTTCGGGCTTTTTGTGCCGATAAAAGCCGCGCTGGCGGACGCCTTCTACGCCCCGATCCCCGTCCATGACGACTCGCCGGACTTTCTCGGCCATGTCGAGTTCGGCTACACCCATCTGTCGGGCAACTCCAACAGCGAGACCTTTCTCGGCAAGGCTCAGCTGACCTGGCTGCAGGGGGCCTGGCTGTCACGCCTGCGCGGCGAGGCCCGCCACGCCAGCGAGGACAGCGAGACCAGTGCGGAGCAGTATCTGGTGTCCTTTCGCCAACGCCGCGAACTGGTCGGCCCGCACTATCTGTTCGGCTTCGGCCGCTGGGAGAAGGATCGCTTCAGCGGCTACGACCACCAGTTCACCGCCATCACCGGCTACGGCCGCCAGCTGATCGACGACGATCGCGCCCACCTGGCGCTGGAGGCAGGCCCCGGCTATCGTGCCGACATCCTGCCCGGCGAGAACGACCAGCGTCTGGCGGTGGCCTACGGCGCCCTGGAGGCCGGCTATGCGCTGAGCGATAGCGCCACCCTCGAACAGGAACTGTCGCTGGAGACCACCCGCAAGAACTCGACGGTGCGCTCCTATACCGCCCTGGATACCCGCATCAACGCCCATATGTCGCTGCGCCTGTCCCACGAGATCAAGCACAACTCGGATCCCCCCGAGGACGCCGAGGCCAAGACCGACCGCATCACCTCGGCCTCGCTGCGCTACGAGTTCTAAGCTGCGAGGTCTCAAGCAGCTCCCATCCCTTGGGATCCCCCCGAGGACGCTGAGGCCAAGACCGACCGCATCACCTCGGCGTCACTGCGCTACGAGTTCTAGCGACCAGGACCGATCGGATTACGGCCACCAGACGCGACAAGGCCCTCCACTGGAGGGCCTTGTCGTTGCTGTCGAGACGTCTGGATCTAGCGGCGCCTGGATCTATCGGCGCCTGGCTCAGCCGCCGTAGACGTCGTCGATGGTCTTGAGCGGATAGTGCGACGGGTAGGGCTTTCTGGCCACGCCGGAGTCCACCGCCGCCTGGGCCACCGCCGAGGTCACCCGCTCCAGCAGACGCACGTCCACCGGGGTCGGAATGATGTACTCACGGCCGAAGCTCATGGCGTCCTGCTCGTAGGCTTCCAGCACCGCCTGGGGCACCGGCTCCCGCGCCAGGTCCTTGAGCGCGTGGACGGCGGCGACCTTCATCTCTTCGTTGATGCGGGTGGCGCGCACGTCCAGGGCACCGCGGAAGATAAAGGGAAAACCGAGCACGTTGTTGACCTGGTTCGGATAGTCCGAACGTCCGGTGGCCATGATCACGTCCGGGCGGGTCTCCCGCGCCAGGTCGGGATGGATCTCCGGATCCGGATTGGTGCAGGCGAAGACGATCGGGTCTTTGGCCATCTTGCGAATATGATCGGCGGTCATCAGGCCAGGGCCGGACAGACCGATGAACACATCGGCTCCATCGATGGCGTCATCCAGGGTGCGCTTGTCGGTGTCCACCGCAAACATCGCCTTGTACTGGTTGAGGTCCTCACGACCTGTATGGATAACGCCCTTGCGGTCGAGCATCACCAGGTTCTCGGGGCGAGCACCACAGGCCACCAGCAGCTTCATGCAGGCGATCGCCGCGGCGCCGGCGCCCATGCACACGATACGCGCCTGATCGAGGGACTTGCCGGCAATTTCCAGCGCATTGAGCATGCCCGCCGCCGTGACGATGGCGGTGCCATGCTGATCATCGTGAAACACCGGGATCTTGCAGCGCTCGACCAGCGCCTGCTCGATCTCGAAACACTCCGGTGCCTTGATGTCCTCGAGGTTGATGCCGCCCCAGCTGTCGGCAATCCGCGCCACGGTATCGATGAATGCCTGGGGACTCTCGGCGTCGACCTCGATATCCACAGAGTTGATGCCGGCGAAGCACTTGAACAGCACACCCTTGCCTTCCATCACCGGCTTGCTCGCCAGCGGCCCCAGGTTACCGAGGCCAAGGATGGCGGTGCCGTCGGAGATCACCGCAACGGTGTTGCCCTTGCCGGTATAGCGATAGGCGTTTTCCGGGTCCCGCGCGATCTCTCGCACCGGCTCCGCCACGCCGGGACTGTAGGCCAGCGCCAGGTCCTTGGCCGTGGCGGTCGGCTTGGTCAGTTCGACCGACAGCTTTCCGGGAATGGGGAGAGCGTGATAGTCCAGCGCAGCCTGCTTCTTTGCGTCCGTCATGCTTGGTGTCCGGATGTCCTTGTGGAACGGTGGCAACACAATATAGAAAAATATTCCATTTCTCAACATGATTGAGAAAAGCGTCAGTTATACGCCCGTTTCAGGATTTTCGCTGACAATGTCGACAACTTTTGCTGCATTGCACCAACCCTTGTCATGAAGAAAGATGCAAGGAAGGTGAGCGCAGAGATGGGCCAAGGGTGACGCTGGAAGCTCACCGCTCGGGCAAGCGCGAGTTCGCCCCGTGACAACGATGAGGCCCGACCATCGCCTCCCTTTGCTGCTTGAAGCCTAGTCGCCCGCCGCGCGTTGCGCATTGATGCAACGCAATAACGGGATCGCTCACGCGGTCGCGGGCCCTGTCCTTTGCCCCCTGTCCTTTCCCCACGTTCCTCTGCGCAACCCCAGACGCAACGAACCCGCCATGAAGGCGGGTTCGAAGGGGACATTGCCCGAGCATCGTCGACCAGCGTTTCTCGCTGGCGCGTTCAGCTCCGTACGATCAACGCTTGAGCGCGGCACCGAAACGCTTGTTGAAGCGCTCGACGCGACCACCGGTGGTGGCCTGCTTCTGCTTGCCGGTGTAGAACGGGTGGCACTGAGAGCAGACGTCCAGGCTCAGGTCGTGGCCAGCGGTGGAACCGACCTCGAAGGTGGCGCCGCAGGAACAGGTCGCATTGACCGTCTTGTAATCCGGGTGGATACCTTGTTTCATCGTGAACCTCACTTTTCGGTATGCCGCCACCTGATCCATTGCCAGGCACCGCATACGGGTAATGGCACGGGCACTCGTTGGTGCGTCGTCAAGCCCCTGTGCCGGCCGGTGATCCGCTCCCATCAAGGAAGCGGCGGAGTATTCTAGCAGACTTCATTGTGGAGGCCAATTGGCTGACTCTCCTGCCCCGCGCGTGCTGCGGATCGCCATTCCATCCCCCCTTCGCCGCCTGTTCGACTACCTCCCCCAGGGGGCGCCCCCGCCAGGGGGCTGGTCGCCGGGACTGCGCGTGCGCGTCGAGTTCGGCCGCCGCCAGGTGGTGGGCGTCATCGTCGACTGTCGTGACGACAGCGACCTGCCGCTGGCCAAGCTGAAGCCGATCCAGGCCTGTCTGGACAAGGCGCCGCTGCCAGGCGATTGGCTGTGGTTATGTCGATTCACCTCGCGCTACTACCAGCACGCCCTCGGCGACACCCTGGCCCATGCCATGCCGGTGTTGCTGCGTCAGGGACGCCCGCTGGAGGCGCGGGTACGCGAACGCTGGCAGGTCGCTTTGAACGGCGATCCTGCCCGCCTGGGCCGAGCTCCGCGCCAGGCCGAACTGCTGGAGATGCTGCGCCAGCATCCCCAGGGCCTCACCACCCAGGTGATCCAGGCGCAATCCTTCACCCGCGACCAGCTCAAGGCGCTGGAAGCCAAGGGGCTGGTGAGCTGCCACGAGGAAACCCTCACCGGCCCCACCCCCGACGACAGCCAGGGCCTGCTGGCGAGCCCGGCGCTGGCCCTGAACGACGAGCAGGCCAAGGCGCTGAACCAGCTCCACCAGGGGCTCGATCGCTTTCACCCTTGCCTGCTGCACGGGGTGACCGGCAGCGGCAAGACCGAGGTCTACCTGCAGTTGATCGAGGCGGTGGTGGCCAAGAAGCGCCAGGCGCTGGTGCTGATTCCCGAAATCGGCCTGACTCCGCAGACCCTGGGGCGCTTTCGCCAGCGCTTCCGGGTCCCGGTGGTGGCACTGCACTCGGGGCTGACCGACCACGAGCGCCTGGACGCCTGGGAGGCGGCGGCCAGCGGGAGGGCGCCGATTGTCATCGGCACCCGCTCGGCCATCTTCACCCCGCTGGCTCGCCCAGGCCTGATCATCGTCGACGAAGAGCACGATGGTTCGTTCAAGCAGCAGGACGGGCTACGCTACCACGCCCGCGACCTGGCGGTGGTGCGCGCCAAGCGCCATGGCATTCCGCTGCTGCTGGGGAGCGCCACGCCGTCGCTGGAGAGCCTGCACCGCGCGCGCACCGGTGACTACGCTCACCTGCGGCTGACCCGGCGGGCCACTCGCCACGCTCCCGCTCGACTGGAGCTGGTCGACCTCAAGGGGCGCCCTCGACGCGGCGGTCTGATTCCGCCGGTCATCGACGCCATCAAGGCAACGCTGGATGCCGGCCACCAGGTGCTGGTGTTCATCAATCGCCGCGGTTTCGCCCCCACCCTGGCCTGTCACGCCTGCGGCTGGATGGCCGAGTGCGACCACTGTGACGCACGCATGACCTGGCACCGCCAGCCGCCGATGCTGGCCTGCCACCACTGCGACCGCCGCCGGGTCATTCCCGACGCATGCCCGGACTGCGGCAGCGCCGACCTGCGTCCGCTGGGTAGCGGCACCGAGCGTACGGAGGAGAGCCTGGCCGAAACCTTTGCCGAGACCCCGGTCCACCGCATCGACCGCGACAGCACCCGGGCCAAGGACGCGCTCGAGAAGATGCTCACCGAGGTCCGGCGTGGTGAACCAGCGATCCTGGTCGGGACCCAGATGCTGGCCAAGGGCCACCATCTGCCCCACGTCACCCTGGTCGTGGTGGTCAACGCCGACGCTGGCCTCTACGCCAGCGACTTTCGCGCGCTGGAGCACTCGGCCCAGTTGCTTGAGCAGGTGGCCGGGCGCGCCGGCCGCGCCGCCCACCCTGGCCGAGTGCTGGTGCAGACCATGCACCCGGACGACCCCAGCCTGCGTCTATTGGCCGAGCGCGGCTACGACGCCCTGGCCGAGTCGCTGCTGGAAGAACGCCGCATCGCCGCCCTGCCGCCACTGCGCTTCATGGCCCTGGTCCGCCTGGAAGGCCCCCGGGAAGACGCCCTGACGGCACTCGCCCGGGAGATCGCCGGCGAATTGCGCGAGCAGGTACGTAGCCTGGCCCTGGATCTCGACTGCCTCGGCCCGGTACCGGCCCCCATGGAGCGCCGTCAGAACCGCTACCACCTGCAGATCGCGCTGATGGCGGAGCGACGCAGCCAACTGCATCCCGCGCTCGAATGGCTGGCCCACCGTCTGGAAGCCTGGCCCGAGGCGCGGCGTATCCGCTGGTCCATTGACGTCGATCCGCAGACCCTGAGCTGAGGTCCGATACGCTGAGCTTTGCCGCCCCGGCCTTTAAAGGCCAGGCGCAATCATCGATAATACGCGGTCTGCCCGCCGACAGGTGCTCCCCCCAGGATTCGCCACGCTCGGCCACCGTGCCACAGGACATAGACGCCTCATGAAAGACACCATCGTTGCGCTGCTGGATGCCGCTCTTGCCGAGCTCAAGCAGCAGGAAGTCGTTCCCCAGGAGCTTTCCCCGGCCTACAAGGTCGACCCGACCAAGGACAAGGCCCACGGCGACTACGCCACCAACCTCGCCCTGATGCTGGCCAAGCCGGCCAAGGCCGCACCGCGCCAGGTGGCGGAAAAACTGGTCGCGGCCCTGCCCGAAAGCGCCGCCGTGTCCAAGGTCGAGATCGCCGGCCCCGGCTTCATCAACTTCTTTGCCGCCACCGACGCTGCGGCCCAGGTGGTGCGCCAGGTGCTGGAAGCCGGCGACGCCTTCGGCCGCAGCCTGGCCGGCGCTGGCGAAAAGGTGCAGGTGGAGTTCGTTTCCGCCAACCCCACCGGCCCCCTTCATGTCGGCCACGGCCGAGGCGCCGCGGTGGGCGACTGCCTGTGTCGCCTGCTCGAGGCCACCGGCTACGACGTCACCCGCGAGTTCTACTACAACGACGCCGGCGCCCAGATCACCAATCTGGCGCTGTCGGTGCAGGCCCGCGCCAAGGGGCTGGGCCCGGACAGCGACGGCTGGCCGGAGGACGGCTACCGCGGTGGCTACATCGAGGACGTGGCCAAGGCCTACCTGGCCGGCGAGACCATCCACGCCGACGACCGCCACGTCACCGCCAAGGGTGACCCGGAGGATCTCGACGCCATCCGCGAGTTCGCCGTGGCCTACCTGCGTCGCGAACAGGACCTGGACCTGCGCGCCTTCGGCGTCGGCTTCGATGTCTACTTCCTCGAGTCCTCGCTGTACCAGCAGGGCAAGGTCGAGGAGACCGCCCGTCGCCTGACCGATAACGGCCACACCTACGAGCAGGACGGCGCCCTGTGGCTGCGCACCACCGACTTCGGCGACGACAAGGATCGGGTGATGCGCAAGAGCGAAGGCGGTTACACCTACTTCCTGCCCGACGTGGCCTACCACCTCGACAAGTGGCAGCGCGGCTTCACCAGCGTGATCAACGAGCAGGGTGCCGACCACCACTCCACCGTGACCCGGGTACGCGCCGGCCTGCAGGCGCTGGATGTCGGTATCCCCCAGGGCTGGCCGGACTATGTGCTGCACCAGATGGTGCTGGTCACCCGTTCCGGGGTCGAGGTCAAGCTGTCCAAGCGGGCCGGCAGCTACGTCACCCTGCGCGACCTGATCGACGAGGTCGGCCGCGACGCCACCCGCTTCTTCCTCGCCGCCCGTCGCGCCGATTCCCAGCTGACCTTCGACATCGATCTGGCGCGCTCGCAGTCCAATGACAACCCGGTGTACTACGTACAATACGCCCACGCCCGGGTGTGCAGCGTGCTGCGCAAGGCCGAGAGCGAAGGCCTGGCCTTCGACCACGCCACCGCCATGGCCAACCTGGGCCTGCTTGAGGCAGGCCAGGAAAAGGCCCTGCTCAATCGCCTGGCGCGCTATCCCGAGGTGGTCGAGCACGCCGCCAAGGCCCGCGAGCCGCAGCAGATCGCCCAATATTTGCAGGATCTGGCAGCCGACTTCCATAGCTGCTACAACGCCTGCAAAGTCATGGTCGACGACGACGCCCTGCGCAATGCGCGCCTGGCGCTGGGCCTGGCCGCGCGTCAGGTGCTGCGCAATGGACTCGACCTGATGGGCGTCGGCGCACCGGAGGAGATGTAAGCCATGGCCACTCGCAAGGCGCCCCCGCGCAAGCGCGGAGCAACCACCAGCCAGAAGCGCAGGCAAGCGCCCAAGCAGGCCCGCGGGGGTATCCCCGGCTGGCTGTGGGCCGCCGTCGGCGTGGCCGCAGGCTTCCTGCTGGCTCACCACCAGAACGGCACCGCCCCCTGGCAGGATCCCCGTTCACCGGTGGCGGCGGTACTGCCCAAGCCCTCCAGCGGCGAGCAGCAGGGCTCCAATGCGAGTGGCAGTGCACAAGGCGGACAGGCCAGCGAAAGCGAGCCGCCGATGCCGACGTTCGAGTTCTATACCCTGCTGCCGGAGTCCGAAGTCATCGCCTCCGACGAGGAGATGCCGGCGTCCACCGCCAAGCGCCCCGAGGCGGCCCAGCCGAGCGAGGACGAGATCTCCGCGGACGACCCCATCGCCGCGGTGATCGCCGCCAACTCCCGCGAAGAGGAAGCGTCGTCCACGCCATCCGAGACCCCGCGCAGCGCCGAACGTCGCTACATGCTGCAGGCGGCCTCCTTCCGCGAGGTCAACGATGCCCGACAGCTCGCCGGACGACTCAAGGACTTCGGCCTGCTGGCCAAGATCAGCGAGGTCGAGGCCACCGGCGGCGCCACCTGGCATCGCGTGCAGGTCGGCCCCTACAGTGATCGCAATGAACTGTCGCGGGCCCAGGATCTGATGAGCACTCAAGGCATCGAGCCGCTGCTGATCCAGCTGCAGAACTGACGTCGGCACACCTCCTCCTTCTGAAGCTACGCCCACCAGGCCCAGAACGTCATGTCTGGGCCTGGTGGGTGCTGGCCACCGCTCAAGCACCCATCGTGGCGGTATCTCTCGTCCTTCTGCTGCGCCGTCTTCTCCTCGAAGCGAGCCGCATTCCCGAGTCGCCCGCGCTTGAAATCCTTGCGACCCGCCCGCACCTACCAGCCTATCGCTTATGCAGAGGGCTCTGCCCCTCGACAGTCACCGGAGGCCTCGGCTTCCCCAAGGAGAATTCTCCATGACCACGATCGTTTCCGTTCGCCGCGGCGACCAGGTGGCATTGGCCGGCGATGGCCAGGTGTCACTGGGCAACACGGTGATGAAGGGCAACGCCAGCAAGGTGCGTCGCCTCTATCACGGCCAGGTGCTGGCCGGTTTTGCCGGCGGCACCGCCGACGCCTTCACCCTGTTCGAACGCTTCGAGGCCCAGCTGGAGAAGTACCAGGGCAACCTGGTCAAGGCCGCGGTGGAGCTGGCCAAGGACTGGCGCACCGATCGCGCCCTGCGCCGCCTCGAGGCGCTGCTGGCGGTGGCCGACAAGAAGGCCTCGCTGATCATCACCGGCAACGGTGACGTGGTGGAACCCGAGCGTGGCATCATCGCCATCGGCTCCGGCGGCAACTACGCCCTGTCCGCCGCCCGCGCGCTGCTCGAGAACACGGAACTGTCGCCCCGCGAGATCACCGAGAAGTCGCTGGAGATCGCAGGTGACATCTGCGTGTTCACCAACCATCACGTGACCCTGGAAGAGCTTTGATCATGACCCAGATGACGCCCCGCGAAATCGTCCACGCGCTGGATCAGTACATCGTCGGTCAGCAGGATGCCAAGCGCTCCGTGGCCATCGCCCTGCGTAACCGCTGGCGCCGCATGCAGCTCGACGGCGAGCTGCGCCAGGAGGTCACCCCCAAGAACATTCTGATGATCGGCCCCACCGGCGTCGGCAAGACCGAAATCGCCCGGCGCCTGGCCAAGCTGGCCAAGGCTCCCTTCATCAAGGTCGAGGCGACCAAGTTCACCGAGGTGGGCTACGTCGGCCGTGACGTCGAGTCGATCATCCGTGACCTGACCGAGGCAGCGATCAAGCTGGTGCGCGAGCAGGCCAAGGAAGAGGTCGGCCACCGCGCCGAGGACGCCGCCGAGGATCGCATCCTCGACGCCCTGCTGCCGCCGCCCCGTGGCCAGGAAAACGAGCCGCGCGAGGACTCCTCGACGCGCCAGATGTTCAGGAAGAAGCTGCGTGAAGGCCAGCTCGACGACAAGGAAATCGAGATCCAGGTGTCGCCCCAGGCGCCCAACCTCGAGTTCCAGACACCGCCGGGCATGGAAGAGATGACCAGCCAGCTGCAGAACCTGTTCTCCGGTATGGGCAAGGGCAAGACCGAGACCCGCAAGGTCACGGTCAAGGAGGCCTTCACCATCCTGCGCGACGAGGAGGCCGGCAAGCTTGTCAACGAGGACGACATCAAGTCCCGCGCGGTGGAGGCGGTGGAGCAGAACGGCATCGTCTTCCTCGACGAGATCGACAAGGTCGCCAAGGGCAGCGGTCAGTCCAGCGGCGGTGAGGTCTCCCGCGAGGGCGTCCAGCGCGACCTGCTGCCACTGATCGAAGGCTCCACGGTGTCGACCAAGTACGGCATGGTGAAGACCGACCACATCCTGTTCATCGCCTCCGGCGCCTTCCACCTGTCGCGTCCCTCGGATCTGATCCCCGAGCTGCAGGGCCGTCTGCCGATCCGTGTCGAGCTGTCGGCGCTGACGCCGGACGACTTCAAGCGCATCCTGACCGAGCCGTCCGCCGCCCTGACCCGTCAGTACGAGGCGCTGCTGGCCACCGACGGCCTCGAGGTGCGCTTCACCGATGACGGCATCGAGCGCATCGCCGAGATCGCCTTTAACGTCAATGAAGGCACCGAGAACATCGGCGCCCGTCGCCTGCACACGGTAATGGAGCGGCTGCTCGAGGAGGCCTCGTTCAAAGGCTCGGATCTCGGCAACCCGCTGGTCATCGACCGTGCCTACGTCGACTCTCAGCTCGGCGAGCTGGCCATGGACGAGGATCTGAGCCGGTATATCCTGTAACCACCGGCCAAGCACCCTCGATGACCGGGCCGCCGCGCACTGCGCTGCGGCCCGGTTGTGCTTTCGACGCCGCCAATACTGACGTCCGGGCACGCCAACCGTGCTGAAACAGAGAGGATCGCCATGAGCGCCCCCACTCCGACCCTGGTGCACTACCACAGAAAGGCCCGCGAGCTCGAGATCGGCTACGCCGATGGCTCCCGCCACCGCCTGTCGGTGGAGTACCTGCGCGTATTCTCGCCCTCCGCCGAGGTCCGTGGCCACGGCGGCGACACCGCCACCCTTCAGGTGGGCAAGAAGGACGTGGGCCTTGCCGACATCACCCAGGCGGGCCGCTACGCCCTCAAGCTGCACTTCGACGATGGCCACGACAGCGGCCTTTACAGCTGGGACTATCTGGACTGGCTGATCCGCGAGCGCGAGGCCAACTGGACCGACTATCTCAAGCGTCTGGACGAGGCCGGCGCCAGTCGCGAGCCGCTGGGTATCGAGATCCGTCAGCTGTAGCGATCGACACCGGTGTGGCGACAAGCCGGGTGACGGTCAAAGACAAGCCACCTCGGCAAGGCTACAATGGCCGCTGCCAAAGAGCCCCCATCGGCTCTTCTCGCAATCGCTCACGACTCGGGAGTCCCATGGATAAGCGCACCACCCACTTCGGTTTTCAGGACGTGCCGGTCGAGGAAAAGGCCTCACGTGTCGCCGATGTCTTCCACAGCGTGGCGGCTCGCTACGACGTGATGAACGACCTGATGTCCTTCGGTATCCATCGGCTGTGGAAGCGCCTGACCATCGAACGTTCCGGCGTCCGGCCTGGTCATAGCGTACTCGACATCGCCGGCGGTACCGGCGACCTGGCGCTGAAGTTCTCGCGCATGGTGGGACCGCGCGGCAAGGTGGTGCTGGCCGACATCAACGCCTCCATGCTCGGGGTGGGACGCGACAAGCTGATCGACCGTGGTGTCGGCGGCAACGTCGAGTACGTCCAGGCCAATGCCGAATGCCTGCCATTTCCCGACAATACCTTCGACTGCATCACCATCGCCTTCGGTCTGCGCAACGTCACCGACAAGGACGCCGCCCTGGCCTCCATGGCGCGCATCCTCAAGCCCGGCGGCCGCCTGCTGGTGCTGGAATTCTCCAAGCCCGACAATCCGCTGTTGACCCGCGCCTACGACGAGTACTCCTTCCGTCTGCTGCCGAAGATGGGCGAACTGGTCGCCGGCGATGCCGACAGCTATCGCTATCTGGCCGAGTCGATCCGCATGCACCCGGATCAGGAAACGCTCAAGGGCATGATGGAAACCGCCGGACTCGAGCGCGTCGAATACACCAATCTCACCGGCGGCATCGTCGCGCTGCATCGCGGCATCAAGCTTTGAGGACATGATGGCCTTGACCCCGACCCTGCTGCTGGCCGGCATCGAGAAGACCGTCAACGCCCTGCTCGCACGCGACCCTGCCTCGCCTTCTCGGCTGCGCTCGCTGGCGGGCCAGCGGGTGCTGATGTGCCTGGAGTCCCCGCGTGTCCAGCTGGCGCTGTGCTATCACCCCCAGGGGGTTGACCTGCTGCTGGTGGACGAGGTCGATGAAGGCGCCTGGGACGCCATCGTCGAGCTGGACAGCGACACCCTGGGCCGGCTGGCCGGCGGCGCCGACATGGAACGGCTGATGTTCGAGGGCCGTCTCGCGGTGCGCGGCAAGATCCACCTGCTCGAGGCGACCCGCGACCTGCTGCTGGATCTCGACCTGGACTGGGAGGCTGAGCTTGCCCGCTATCTCGGCGACCTGCCGGCTCACCAGCTCGCCGAAGGCCTGCGCGGCCTGTCCCGCTGGGGCCTGCGCACCCACCGTGAGCTGTGTGCCGATGTCTCCGAGTACGTCTTCGAGGAAGCCCGCTGGCTGCCCGGCCGCCATCAGCTCGAGGCCATGCGCGAGGCGCTGACCGAACTGGAGCTGGCCACCGACCGTACCGAGGCACGTCTCAAGCGCCTGACCCGTCGCCTGGCCCGGGAGAACGACGTCTCATGATCCTCCGCCCGCTGCGCATCATCTGGGTCGTCACCCGCTACCGACTCGACACTCTGCTGCCGCTGGAAAAGCTGCCCTGGTGGCTGCGGCTGATATTCACCTGGTCGCCGCTCAAGCTGATTCCCGTCGGCGAGCGCTCCCGCGGCGAACGCCTGCGTCTGGCGCTGGAGTCGCTGGGACCGATCTTCGTCAAGTTCGGCCAGATGCTGTCGACCCGTCGCGACCTGTTCCCCGACGATATCGCCAATGAACTCAAGCGGCTGCAGGATCAGGTACCACCCTTCCCCGGCGAGCAGGCCGAGGCACTGATCGAGGAGTCCCTGGGCGAGCCGCTCGAGGTACTGTTCGCCGAATTTTCCCGTGAGCCGCTGGCCTCGGCCTCGATCGCCCAGGTCCACACCGCCAGGCTGCCCGACGGCCAGGACGTGGTAGTCAAGGTGATTCGCCCAGGCATCGAGCGGGTCATGCGCCAGGACATGGCGCTGATGTACCTGGTGGCGCGAGCGCTGAACAAGGTGCCGGAAGCGCGCCGGCTGCACCCGGTGGAAGTGGTCCGCGACTACGAGACCACCCTGTTCGACGAGCTCGACCTGACCAAGGAAGCGGCCAACACCTCCCAGCTCAAGCGCAACTTCGACAAGTCGCCACTGTTGTATGTGCCGTCAATCCACTGGCCGCTGACCCGCCACAAGGTGATGGTCCAGGAACGCATCCACGGCGTGCCGGTGGCCGACATCGAGGCGCTCAAGGCCCAGGGCACCGACCTGAAGCGCCTGGCCGAGCGCGGCGTGGAGATCTTCTTCACCCAGGTGTTCCGCGACAACTTCTTCCACGCCGACATGCACCCGGGCAACATCTTCGTCTCCCGCCAGGCACCGTCCGACCCCCAGTACATCGCCATCGACTGCGGCATCGTCGGCAGCCTTACCCGGGAAGACCAGGACTACCTGGCGCGCAACCTGCTGGCCTTCTTCCACCAGGACTACTACGAGGTCGCGGCGCTGCACATCGAGTCCGGCTGGGTAGCCGAAGATACCCGCGCCAACGAGTTCGCGGCGGCGGTACGCACGGTATGCGAGCCGATCCTCGAGAAACCGCTCAAGGACATCTCGTTCGGCCAGGTGCTGCTGGGCCTGTTCCAGACCGCGCGGCGCTTCAACATGGAAGTCCAGCCCCAGCTGGTATTGCTGCAGAAGACCCTGCTCAATATCGAGGGTCTGGGCCGTCAGCTCTACCCGGACCTGGACCTTTGGGCCACCGCCAAGCCCTACCTGGAGCGCTGGATGAAGGAACGCGCCGGCGCCCAGGGCCTGTGGGAGTCGTTCAAGCGGCAGGCACCGGAGCTGACCCGGCAGCTACCGGAATTGCCGGTGCTGGCCCACCAGGCGCTGTCCCAGACCGAAAAGCGATCGCGCCAGATCACCCAGCAGGGCGAGGTCATGACCCATATTCTCGGCCAGCTGACCCGCCAGGCCAGGCGCATACGCCGGACCCGACTGGGGCTCGCCCTGGCCGCGGTGGCGCTGGCCTGGCAACCGCTGTCCGGCTGGTTGACCGATCAGCCCTGGCCGGTCCTGGTCGCTGCGGGCATCGGCACACTGCTGGTGATCTGGAACTGATCTTTTAATGGAATCTTCACCGATGAGCGATATTCTGAACCAGCTCGACGCCGCCCTCAGCGAACGTCGGCACGCCGATCCTGACACTTCCTACGTTGCCTCCTTGCATCACAAGGGGCTGAACAAGATACTCGAGAAGGTGGGCGAAGAGGCGGTGGAGACCGTGCTTGCCGCCAAGGATGTTGACGCGGATCCAGCCAGTCGCGAGGCGTTGATCGCCGAAACGGCAGACCTGTGGTTTCATAGTCTGGTGATGCTCTCGCACCTGGGACTCGACCATCGGCAGGTGCTGGATGAACTCGCCCGACGCTTCGGCGTATCGGGGCATGAGGAGAAGGCCTCGCGCCGCTCCTGAGCCTCGGCGGGAACCAACGATTCACGGCGCCTGGCGCCGCATATTGAGGAAGTTCTTATGTTAGGTGGTATCAGTATCTGGCAACTGCTGATCGTACTCGGCATCATCATCCTGATCTTCGGCACCAAGAAGCTCCGCAACGTTGGCAGCGACCTGGGTGGCGCGGTCAAGGGCTTCAAGAAGGCCGTCAGCGAGGATGAGGACAAGTCGGAGGAGGCCAAGCCCCAGGCCCAGGTCCGTCATGACGAGACCGATACGCCCAACAACACCTACGACGTCGAGGCGGAGCGCAAGCCCGAATCCTCCGACGAGCGCAAGTAACGCCACATGTTCGATATCGGCTTTCTGGAACTGCTGATCATCGGGGTGGTGGGACTGCTGGTGCTGGGTCCCGAGCGCCTGCCCAAGGCCGCGCGTACCGCCGGCCTGTGGATCGGACGCATCAAGCGTTCGGTGGCCGGCATGCAACGCGAGATCAGCGCCCAGCTCGAGGCCGAGGAACTGCGCCAGAAGCTCAAGGAGCAGGAACGCAAGCTGGACGACAGCGTCAACCAGGCCAAGCGCAGCGCCGAACAAGCCAAGCGCAGCGTGGAATCCATCGCCGACACCCCGAGCAAGGGCAACGGCGGGCAGGCGGATTCCACCGGCGCCCAGTCGGCCTCGGCCGGCCAGCGGCTGGACGACGCCGTCGACAGCGCCGCACGCGCCTCGTCGTCCAGCGCTTCGGCTTCCACTCTCTCCCCCGCGCCCAGCGATGACACCGCCTCTTCCGAGCACAAGGACTCCGCCACCCGATGAGCGATACCGGTGACACTCCGCCGTCAAGTCAGGGCCACGCCCCACTGATCGAACACCTGGTGGAGCTGCGCTCGCGACTGATGCGCGCCGTGATCGCCATCCTGGTGATCTTCCTGGCGCTCTACGCCTTTTCCAACGACATCTACCAGTTTGTCGCAGACCCCCTGATGGAGCTGCTGCCGGAAGGCTCCCAGATGATCGCCACCGAGGTGGCGTCGCCCTTCCTGGCGCCGTTCAAGCTGACCCTGGTAGTAGCGGTGTTCGTGGCCATTCCCTTCGTCCTGCACCAGGCCTGGGCCTTCGTGGCACCAGGGCTGTACGACAAGGAAAAGGCCCTGGCACTGCCGCTTCTGGCCTCGAGCGTCCTGCTGTTCTATCTCGGCGCGGCCTTCGCCTACTACGTGGTCTTTCCCCTGCTGTTCGCCTTCTTCACCCAGACCGGGCCGGAGAACGTGCAGGTGATGACCGATATCAACCAGTATCTCAACTTCGTGCTGAAGCTGTTCTTCGCCTTCGGTATCGCCTTCGAGATCCCGATTGCCACCTTCCTGCTCATCCTCACCGGCGCCGCCAGCGTCAAGAGCCTGAGCGCCAAGCGCCCCTACGTCATCCTCGGCTGTTTCGTCATCGGCATGCTGATGACCCCGCCGGACGTGGTCAGCCAGAGCCTGCTGGCGGTACCCATGTACCTGCTCTACGAGGTCGGGCTGCTGTTCGGCCGGCTGGTCAAGAGGCGGAGCAGCGATGACGAGGAAGTGCCGGACGAGGCGTGATCGCCACACCGGCAAAGCCCCCGTCAGCAGGATGCACTAAGCCCGAGGCATTGGCCTCGGGCTTTGCTTTTTTACCGCTCTCGCGCCGGTGGTGTTCAAGGCGCTTGGCGACAATGATCCGCCATCGTCTGGCGTCTCAGCGGGGCCTGGCCCCGCTGAGACGGCGCTCAGGTGTTGACGTCCATCATCTCGTCGATTCGATCCACCAGCTTGTTGATGCCCAGCGCCGCCTCGCTGATGCGGGTAGCCAGCATATAGGCGGGGGTGGTCACCAGGCGATGCTCGAAGTCCACCACGATATCGTCCACCGCACAGCTGCGATGCAGGCCGCCCATGGCGCTGATGCAACCACACACCTCGGGGTCGGTACCGATGGTGACGGCGATGCCCGGCCCCAGCACCTTGGGCACCAGCACCGGCGCGATGCACATCAGGCCGATCGGCTTGCGCGCATCGTGAAACTCGATCAACAGCTCGGCCAGGTCTTCGTGGACCTCCATCTCGGACTTGGCCGTGGCGTAGTTCGAAAGATTCTTGGCCACCCCGAAGCCACCGGGCAGGATCAGGGCATCGAAGTCCGATGCCGACAGTTCGTCCAGCGGCGAAATCTCGCCCCGGGCCAGGCGGGCGGACTCGACCAGCACATTGCGCGACGCCTCGACGGCCTCCCCGCTGTGGTGGTCGATCACCTCCTGGTGAGCGATATCCGGGGCAAAACAGCGATAGGCGATGCCCAGCTGGTCCAGGCGCAGCAGGGTCAGGGTGGTCTCGTAGATCTCGGAACCATCCTGTACGCCGCAGCCCGACAAGACGATCGCTACCTGTTTACTCATGTCATTCTCCTTTATAGCGCGTCGCGAACGGGGCCGGACGCGGCCAAGACTGCCACTACTCTAGAGAGTCGCCACGGGTGCGACAAGACGCGACTTTCGGCGAACGGGAGAGGAGGAATATACTCAATCAATGTCATGCTTTTGTCATGAAGTGCCACCAGACTAGCGCGTGGCGCCGAATCCTTGCTTCCGTGGAGTGCCGTCTTGAGTGCCATTACCCCTCGTCTTTACCCCGCCAGCCGTCCTCGTCGCATGCGCAAGGACGACTTCTCCCGCCGCCTGATGCGCGAGAACCAGCTGAGTGCCGACGATCTGATCTGGCCAGTCTTCGTGCTCGAGGGCGAAGGCCGCCGCGAGGCTGTACCCTCCATGCCCGGGGTCGAGCGCCTGTCGCTGGACCTGTTGATCGAAGAGGCCCGCGAGGCCGTCGAGCTGGGCATTCCCGCCATTGCGCTGTTTCCTGTGGTCGACCCCGACAAGAAAAGCGAGCTGGCGGAAGAAGCCTACAGCGCCAGCGGCCTGGTCCAGCGTAGCGTGCGCGAGCTCAAGGCCGCCCTGCCCGAGCTCGGCGTGATCACCGATGTCGCCCTGGACCCCTACACCAGCCACGGTCAGGACGGCATCCTCGATGAAGACGGCTATGTGGCCAATGACCGCACCGTCGAGACCCTGATCAAGCAGGCGCTGTCCCATGCCGAGGCCGGGGCCGACGTGGTCGCCCCTTCCGACATGATGGACGGGCGTATCGGTGCCATCCGTGAACTGCTCGAGCGTGAAGGCCTGCCCAACACCCGTATCATGGCCTACAGCGCCAAGTACGCCTCGCGCTACTACGGCCCCTTCCGCGATGCGGTGGGCTCGGCGGCCAACCTGGGCAAGGCCGACAAGTCGACCTACCAGATGGACCCGGCCAACAGCGACGAGGCCCTCCACGAGGTCGCCATGGACATCACCGAAGGTGCCGACATGGTGATGGTCAAGCCCGGCATGCCGTACCTGGACGTGGTCCGCCGGGTCAAGGACGAGCTGCGGGTGCCCACCTACGCCTACCAGGTGAGCGGTGAATACGCCATGCACATGGCCGCCTTCGACAACGGCTGGCTGGACGCTGACACTGTCATCCTCGAGTCGCTGATGTGCTTCAAGCGTGCCGGCGCCGACGGCGTGCTGACCTACTTTGCCAAACGCGCGGCCAGGCTATTGGCCCGCTGATCAGGGGAGGGAGCGGCGCCCTTCCCGAGCCCCGATGAGGAACCACCATGGAAGACGCGCAGAGCGACAACGCCACGATTGAACATGCGACCCTGGGCAAGTCCGACGTCTCGATGAGCGACGCGCCCCAGGCCGATACCCCGGTGCCGCGCCTTAACCAGACGCGCACCGGCATCAAGCCCAAGGCAATGCCGGACCCGGAGGCCGACCTCACTGACCCGAGCCTCTACTTCAATCGTGAGCTGTCGCATCTGCAGTTCAACATCCGGGTGCTGGAACAGGCGCTGGACCAGGCGCACCCGCTGCTCAACCGCCTGATGTTCCTGTTGATCTTTTCCTCCAACATGGACGAGTTCTTCGAGATCCGGGTGGCCGGACTGAAGAGCCAACTGGCCGTGGGCGACGACGCCACCGGTGCCGACGGCCGCAGCCCACGTTCGGTGCTCGACGAGATCTCGAAGATCGCCCACGAACACGTGGAGCGTCAGTACCGCATCCTCAACGAGCAGCTGATCCCTGCCATGGAAGCTCACAACATCCGCTTCCGTCGGCGTGGGGACTGGACCAAGCAGCAGCGCAAGTGGGTCCATGATTACTTCTCCACCGAGATCATCCCGGTGGTCAGTCCCATCGGGCTGGACCCCTCGCACCCCTTCCCGCGGCTGGTCAACAAGAGCCTCAACTTCATCGTCGAGCTCGAGGGCAAGGACGCCTTCGGCCGCGAGGGCGGCCTCGCCATCCTGCCGGCGCCACGTTCGCTGCCCCGGGTCATCGCGCTGCCGGAAGAGCTGTGCGAGGAAGGCTTCACCGAGTATCTGTTCCTGTCGTCGATGATCCACGCCCACGCCGACGAGGTGTTCCCGGGGATGAAGGTCAAGGGCTGCTACCAGTTCCGTCTGACCCGCAACGCCGACATGACGGTGGATCCCGAAGAAGTCTCGGACCTGGCCTCGGCCCTGCGCGGCGAGTTGCTGGCCCGGCGTTACGGCAGCGGCGTGCGCCTGGAGGTGGCCGACAACTGCCCCGAGGAGCTTTCCGACTTCCTGATCAAGCAGTTCCAGCTCGAACCCAGTGACCTCTATCGGGTCAATGGCCCGGTCAACCTGACCCGCATGATGTCGGTACTGGGTGACGCCGACCGACCCGATCTGATGTACCGCTCCTTTACCCCCGGCGTGCCCAAGCAGGTCAAGCAACCCAACTCCATCATGCAGTCGATGCAGGAAGGCGACATCCTGCTGCACCACCCCTTCCAGTCGTTCACCCCGGTGGAGGACCTGCTGCGCGAGGCCGCCCGCGACCCCGACGTGCTGGCGATCAAGCAGACGCTGTATCGCACCGGTGCCGACTCACCCATCGTCAACGCCCTGGTCGAAGCCGCCGGCCAAGGCAAGGAAGTGACCGTGGTCATCGAACTGCGCGCCCGCTTCGACGAAGCCGACAACCTGGCGCTGGCCTCGCGCCTGCAGGAGGCCGGCGCCATCGTCATCTACGGGGTGATGGCCTACAAGACCCACGCCAAGATGATGCACATCGTGCGTCGCGAGAAGGGCGCGCTGCGCCACTACGCTCATCTCGGCACCGGCAACTATCACTCCAAGACGGCCAAGCTCTACACCGACTACAGCCTGCTCACCGCGGACCCTGTGCTGTGCGCCGACGTGCACAAGGTGTTCCAGCAACTGTCCGGCATGGGCCGCACCCGCCAGATCGAGAAGCTGCTGCACGCCCCCTTCACCCTGCACGAACGGGTCGTGGAAATGATCGAGCGGGAGGCAAGCTACGCGCGCAAGGGCAAGCGCGCCCATATCATCGTCAAGTGCAACTCGCTGACCGAACCCAAGCTGATCCAGGCGCTCTACCGCGCCTCCCAGGCCGGCGTCGAGTGCGACCTGATCATCCGCGGCATGTGCTGCCTGCGCCCCGGCCTGCCCGGTATCTCCGAGAATATCCGGGTGCGCTCGGTGATCGGTCGCTTCCTCGAACACACCCGGGTGTTCCACTTCCACAACGACGGCAAGCCCGAGATATGGGGCTCCAGCGCGGACTTCATGGCGCGCAACATGTTCCATCGGGTCGAGACCTGCTTCCCGCTGCTCGACAAGAAGCTCGCCGCCCGGGTGCGCAAGGACCTCGAGACCTACCTGGTCGACAACTGCCAGAGCTGGCTGCTGCAGGCCGACGGCACCTACATCAAGCAGGATCCGGGCGAGGCCGCACCGATCTCCGCCCAGGAAACGCTGCTGTACGCCTACGCCGCTCGCGCTTGAGTAACGCCCCGCATTGACGCGCCATCGGCGCGTCGATAACACCACCCAGGCCCCTCGCCAGCGACGCTGGCGAGGGGCTTTTCATGTTGTCGTCATGTGTCCTGACGGCTGCCGGACGCCGCGCGACCTGCGCCTTGGCCGCCCCAAGCGGTTCCCGGACCAACCGCCTCCCGCTTCAGGCTGCCGATCATCCAGCCCTGGACACCCAGACCCTAGAAAAAACACCCCGGCTCCCTGAAAAGGGAGCCGGGGTGCTGGGGCGGCGCAAGACGTCAGACGTAGAGAACGCCCCTGGAGGTTGCCCGAAAGGCCGACGCAAGCCGGCACCTTTCGGACACGTCCTAGACGCCGATCTGGCCGCCGTCTTCGCGCTGGATCACCACCGTGGCGGCGCGCGGTCGCACGCTGGCATCAGACGCCTGGGTCGCGTCGTCACTGGCCGGCCAGTTGCCCGGATGCTGGATATTGATAAACAGCGCGGTCTTGTCCGGCGTGGGGAAGATGCCAGTGACCTCGCAGCCGTTGGGGCCCACGCAGAAACGCTTGAGCTTGTCCTGGTTGGCCCCGGAGATCACCGCGGCGGCACCATCGGCACGCTCGAGCTCCGCCGGCACGACCGCCAGCACCTGGTCATTGGTGCTCTCGGTGACGCCCTCGTAGCCGTTGTCGGTCTGGATCCACAGGATGCCCTGGCCGTCGCCGCGCTCATCGAAGTAGAGCCCATCGGGACTGGCGAATTCGTTGTCGGCGGTCAGCCCGGACAGGTTGTTCTGGTCACTGGCCGCGGCACCGAACACGAATACCTCCCAGTCGAAGGCGGTGGCATCGCTGCCCTCGCGCCAGCGGATGATCTGACCGGCCTCGTTGTTCGCCCGCGGGTTGGCCGCATTGACCGGTGCCGTGGCGTAGCCGTTGCCCAGCGCGGTGATGTTGTCGCCGTCGCCGGTCAGGGTCGCCTCGGTGCCGTCTTCGGTACGCTTCGAGTTGTTGGTCAGGGTCATGTAGACCTCGCCGGTGGACGGGTCCACCGCGCCCCACTCAGGGCGATCCATCGGTGTGGCACCCATCAGGTCGGCGGCATCACAGGTGTGGATGATCACCCCGGCCAGGTCATCGGCGTCGAGTTCCAGCGCCTCGGCCAGGGTACGGCCATCCTGGGTGGAAGCGTCCGGCGTCAGCGGCAGCCACTCGCCGCTGCCATCGGCGTTGAAGCGAGCGACGTAAAGGGTGCCGCTGTCCATGTACTTGTCACCGATCGCCAGGCGATCGGCCTCGGCGCCGGGAGCGATGGCATCCGCCGGGTCCCAGGCCGCCTCCGAGACAAACTTGTAGATGTACTCGTTGCGCGAGTCGTGACCGGAGTAAAACACCACCGGCTCGCCTGCTACCAGCTTGCCCGGCCAGCAGCCCTCGTGGCGGAAGCGGCCCAGCGCCGTGCGCTTGATCGCCTGCCTGCCGGTATAGGGGTCGATCTCGACGATATAGCCGAACTGACGCGGCTCGTTGCGGTAGTCACCGCTGGCGTCGTCGGCGACGGGGTCGCCGATCAGACGGGTAAATTCGTCGTCGCGTTCGCTGTCATCACCCGCGGCGGTCTCCCAGCCGTAGCGTCCGCGACCACTGGCGATGCCAAGACGGTCATCGTCCAGGGTACGGCCTTCGTTCTTGACGAAGTAGGCCGGCCAGTTCTCCTCGCAGGTGAGGTAGGTACCCCAGGGCGTGTAGCCGTGGGCACAGTTGTTGTTGGTGCCGCGAGCCTGGGTGCCGCCCGGGGAATACCTGGTCTTGACGTAGTCGCTGCCCGCCACCGGCCCTGACAGGTGCATCGGGGTGGCGCTGGTGTAGCGACGGTTATGGGCGGAACCCTTGACGTGGCTCCAGCGACCATCGGCGTCCTTCTTCACCTCGACCACGGTCACCCCGTGGGCGTTGATCTCGGTGCGCACCTCGTCCGCCGGACGCTTGCCTTCGGTCATGTTGGTAGGGCCGCCCTGGGGCGCCCACAGCGCGTTCTCGTCGATGTATTCGTTGTTCATCACCAGCAGGAAGCGCTCGGAGGCCGTGCTCTCATCCAGCGCGAAAGGATGCATGCCGTCGTGATGCATGCCGACGCTGGCCGCCTGGGCCTGGGGCGTCATCGTCAGATCCTCGCTCCATTCGGGCGCGCTGTCGTCAAGCGGCGTACCCCAGGGCACCAGCACCTGGGCGGTATAGCCCGGCGGCACCACCACGGCGTCGCTGCGCGAACCGGCAATCGACTCGAAGGCCAGCGCCAGCGGCGTCTTGGCCATCCCTGACGACGGCTCGTTGGCGAAGGCCGAGAGACCAAAGCTTCCCAGCATGGTCATGGCCGCCATGCCCATGCCACCCTTCATCACCGCTCGCCGGGAAAGACGACGGTCGAGCACCGAGGAGAAGGGTTCATTACGGCTGGGATTCAACAGACGATGATCTTCAATTTCCTTGCTCATTGCGCAGTCCTCTTCTTGCAGCCCTCTGTTCGCCGTCAAGGCGTGGGCTGTCGGTGCCAGTCACTGTTGCCGGCCTCGGGTATCGGAGGGGAAAGTCGATCACAGGGGCGACGGCGGTCCGCCGACAACACTAGGTAGTCCAGATGACACTCGTATGACGATAGACGAGGTTGACGCAGAGCACAGGAAGTAGCGCTATTGTAAAAAGAGTAACAGTTGGTGAAAGAAAATGGCTTCGCTCGTCGACACAGTGCACCAACAATCGCTATCGACAGGACCAGAACCATGTGGAATCTGGGACACCGACATCAGCGCATACTTCTTATGCCCCAACGCGCCCCTTCAGCCGACGAAGATCCCGAGCCTCGTTGGTACTGGGTCCACTGTGTCGATCAACAGAGCCTCGACCGGGGCAGCGCCGCCAATGTCCAATCGCTTTCGTGCCTCGACCAGGCACTTCCCTGTTGTCTCGTCATACCGCCACAATCGGTCACCCTGGTAACGCTGGACGGCGCCCTGGCCGAGGAGGTCGACAGCAGGGAGTCACTGGATGAACTGGTTGAGCGGGAGCTTTGCGTAATACCGCACACTCTCGCGCTCCATGTGCTCTATCGTGATGACAGCGCCCTGGATGTCATGGTGGTGCAGCGTACCCTGCTGGCCCAGTGCAGCCGACGCCTGGGACGCCATCACCTCTCGCCCCGCTGGTGGGCCAGCGCCTTCCAGGGTCTGCCGCCGCCCGAACCCGACACCCTGGGCGTACTGCCCTGGGGCGACGACTGGATGCTGAAGTGGCGCCACCCCGAGACCCCTGAACGGGAGCGCTGGCTGTGCTGGCCCAAGAGTCAGGACATGGAGGACCTGAGCGACCATCTTCCGGAAGTGCTGCGCGAGTCGCCATGGAATTGTCCACTGGCCCCCCAGGCCGTCAACGGCCTCGACTGCCTGGACTTCTGTGCCCGCCACCTGCCCGAGGACCTGCCACTGGTGCCCTCGGACATCGGAGGTGAGGGTCAGCCAAGGGAGAAGAAGCCCGAGCCCGCGTAGAGGCAGCGTGATCGCTATCGCTAAACTTCGCTGCCGCTGGCCCAAAAAACGTGTAGAGGCGTTTGAAGCGACGAGAGGGAGTGCTGAAGTCATATCGTGAGCGATGACGAGCCGGATGCCGCCGGAGCGCAAAGGCTGGAGTTTACCTCCGACGAAATGAGAACCTTTAGCGCCGGCGGCGGAGTTGCAGTGCATCGCCATCTATCCCGTGTTTCTTCAATCTCCGAGCATGACTCCTATACTTTCCGTTTGGCTACCAACTCCGTTGACCGCCGTAATATCCTGGGGACAGCATGACATGACTACGTAACAGGTCATCATTGCCTTGAACACGATCCTGTCGTCTCTTTTGGCCACGGGTGGCACAAATGTCAGTGAGCCATCACCATCAAGTGGAACATTCATCCACACATTGAATGGTGATGGAACATGCGAAACCTCCTTGCCGATGGCAAGCAATGCCATTCGAAGATTATCAACACAGTTGTCATGGTATTCGCTTACGCCAAGCTGTCTATAGCGATTGATATCGCAGGCGGCAATCAATGTGTCATGCACCCCAGGCGAAGTATCTTCCACTAGTTCCAGCATCTCGTTTCTTCTATTGGAAACCATACTGTCACCGACAACCGGCACCAAGCGCCCAAGATGGGTTCGAGTATGTTCCATGGATAGAAATTCGTCTGGATCACTCGTATTGAAAGCCCACATATCGCAGACCTGCAATCCACTTACGTTAATCAGCGTAAGCATCTGCCCTTTTTCCAGTACAACGGCAGCGCCACACCTCGCGGGAATGAAATAGACCTTTCCTGGCTGCAGAACACCATTGCGCGCAAGCGGTTGGCTCACTGACAACTGTTTTTCTTCCAGCGCACCGAAAGAAGCCGCCAAATCAGGCTCCCTATCTCTACTTATATAACCACCCATCATCCACCTCGCTCACTGATTTTTCCGACTTATCATGAAGAATACATTGTTGGAAATCAGACACTCCCTCTCACCACATCGGCCCTCTGACGGCGAGACGCGCAAATTTCTCATCCCGCGAGACTATTCTTATTTCAAGTTCTGCAATACAGACGTTTGCTGGACAGGGAATCACATCTGTTGCCGAGCATCTGGTACCCAGCAGGGGACGATCGAAGAAGCGGTCACGGAGGTGCGCTCACCCCGAGACTGGATCGGAAACAACGCGAGCAACGTCCAGACTGGCCGCCAGCCTGTCGACCAACGCCTCAACGCGTTGCTCCGCCTGAATCAGAGACTGCTGCAGCCGCTCGTCGGCAAACTCGTCATACTCCACGGCGATGCTGTGCAACTCCTCTATGCCGAGATAGGCGAAAACGGTACGCAAGTGTGGTTCGACGTGGTTGGTGTGCTCCATTCGCTCACCAGACTCATAGCCATAATCACCCCGGGCACCAAGCACTACCAAGCGCTTGCCCATGGCGCTCAGCATCGGCCAATAGGGCAAGCCTGGGCGGGAGCGATCAAAGCCGAAAGTCCGCCCGACTCGCACGATATTGTCGATATAAGCCTTGAATCCGGCCGGAACGCCGAAGTTGTACATCGGTACGCCAGCAATGATCAGATCCGCCTCGAGCAGTTCGTCGACCAGGGAATCACTCTCCGCGAGAACCTCGTGCATCCACCTATCCCGCGCTTCCGGCTTGGTGAAGGCGGCATGAATCCAATCACCGGTGACAGGACGAGGCGGCTGCTGGCCGACATCGCGATAGACGACCCTGTCGTCAGGACGTGCCCGTTGCCACTGTGTGACGAAGTGGGCGCTGAGGCGTCTCGAATGCGATCCGTGGGGTTGACTACCGGAAAGTCCGGAGCGTGCGCTGGCATCAAGGTGCAACAGTGTAGCCATGAAGATTCTCCTTTGGGATTAGTACCGCTCATGCTTGGTGGTGCACGAACGACAGAATCTTCCAATCGATTCGGGCCGACAAACGATCTATTCTTTGCAGATACACAAAAATTTTTTGTCCATAGGGATGCGATGCAACGACGCCGACTACCACTCTCGCAGTTGCGTGCCTTTGAGGCGGCAGCACGTCACCGTAGTTTCAAGGGGGCGGCTGAAGAGCTGGCGGTAACGCCCGCCGCGATCAGCCACCAGGTACGTGAACTGGAAAGCTGGCTCGGCGTAGCGCTATTCGAGCGTCGCACCCGCCAGGTGATCCCGACCGACGCGGCAACGGAGCTTTCTCCCGTGCTACGCCAGGGCTTTGACGCCTTCGCCGACGCATTGGAAAGTCTGCTCAAGCGAACGACACCCGCCAGCGTCACCCTCTCCTGCACTCCGGCCTTCGCCAGCCAGTGGCTGCTTCCTCGACTGACCGACTTTCATTCGACGAATCCCGATATCGCCTTGAATATCCATGCCAGCGAGAGCGTGCTTGATCTGACGCATGGAACCCGCCTGGCGATTCGTTACGGTATGGGCCCCTATCCGGACCATGAGGTGGTGACCCTGGCGACCGATCGCATTGCCCTGGTCGCCAGCCCGCAACTCCAGCTGGCTGGCGTCGACGACCTCAGGGGTGTTCGTCATATCGATTTCGACTGGTACTGTCCGAACCTTGGCCTGCCCGGCTGGGCTCAGTGGTGTCAGGCGGTGGGGTCTACCCCTGCCGTGCTGGGGCCTCGACTCGCCTTCTCCGAAGAAAGTCACGCGATCCAGGCCGCTATCTCCGGCCAGGGCGTGGCCCTGCTGGGCTTGACCCTGGTGCAGGATGAGATCGCTCGTGGTGTGCTGGAGGTGCCATTCGGCCCGTTTCTACCGGGACTGCACTACCACCTGATCAGGAGCCAAACAATGTCCGACAATGCCATCCTCGACAAGGTGGTGGTTTGGCTTCAACAGGCGTTTTCAGCGGCAACCGCTACCATAGGCGAACAACAGGCACCTTGATACAACCCGTTTGCCTTCCCGCAAGAAATGACCGTCCTGGCCTTGAGCATGGCGCTGGATGATCGAACTCAGACGTCATCGGACATCGAAGGCGTTCGCCCCATCGCCCCCTCTCCGATGACCCGAAGCAGCCGGTGGGACATGTGAGGATGACCCGACAGTGCACGGGAGGGCATACTGGGGGCGATATCACTAAAACGGGAAAATGTTGTGAAACGGGCCATGCCAGGGATGCGGTCTGCTCTACTCACTACGGTGCTTGCCGCGGCGCTTGTTACTCTCAGCGGCTGCGCCGCCTTCGCCCCGGCGCCGCCGAGCCATCAGGACAATCTGTGCGAGATCTTTCGCCAGCAGCCTGACTGGTACGACGCCACCCAGGCCTCCTATGAAAAGTGGGGCACGCCCCCCTGGACCCAGATGGCCTTCATCAAGCGCGAGTCGTCGTTTCGCAGCCACGTCAGGCCGCCACGTACCAAGCTACTGGGCTTCATTCCGTGGACGCGCCCGTCCTCGGCCTACGGCTATGCCCAGGCCCAGGATCCGGTATGGGGCGAATACGATGATGACGCCGGCGGGCTGTTCGCCAGTCGCACCGACATGGACGACGCCACCGACTTCATCGGTTGGTACAACGCCCGCACGCGGCGCATGACGGGGGTGTCACTGTCCAACCCCGAGCACCTGTACCTGGCCTACCACGAAGGCCAGGGCGGCTATCAGCGCGGCAGCTATCGCGCCAAGCCGGCGGTGCAACGCGCGGCGCGGGAGGTGGCCAGCACCGCTTCCCGTTATCGCAGCCAACTGGCGGCCTGCGAGGCGGAATTCCGCTGCGACAGCTTCTATCAGGTATGGCCCTTCTGCCGCTGAGTCAGGTGGCCACCCACTATGCTTCCCGCTACCGCAGCCAACTGGCAGCCTGCGAGGCGGAATTCCGCTGCGACAGCTTCTATCAGATATGGCCCTTCTGCCGCTGAGTCACGTCCCCACCCACTATGCTTCCCGCTACCGCAGCCAACTGGCGGCCTGCGAGGCGAAATTCCGCTGCGACAGCTTCTATCAGGTATGACCCGTCTGCCGCTGAGTCACGTCCCCACCCGCGACGCGAGCCAGTTACGCCGGACATAAACGACCAGAGGCCCGAAAGGGCCTCTGGTCTGGTTCGTTCGCATCGTCGGGCTCAACCCTGCTGGGCAAGACGCTCGGCAGCCAGGCTCAACAGGTGTTCGGTGGTCTCCCAGCCGATGCAGGCGTCGGTGACCGAGACACCGTAGCGCAGCTTGCCGGGCTCCAGGGGTTGTTTGCCCTCGTTCAGGTGGCTTTCGAGCATCACCCCGATCAGCGAGGTGTCACCGGCCAGACGCTGGGCCAGCACCTCGAGCAGGACTTCGCTCTGACGGCGATGGTCCTTGCGTGCGTTGGCGTGACTGCAGTCCACCATCAGCCGCGGCGGCAGGCCGGTGCCGATCAGCGCCTTCCTGGCGGCGGCGACCGCGTCGACCCCGTAGTTGGGCTCACCGTGGCCGCCCCGCAGCACCACATGGGTGTAGGGGTTGCCGGCGGTCTCGCGCATGACCGGCTGCCCCTGCTCGCCCACCGCGAAGTGCTGGTGGGGGTGGGCGGCCGAGCGCATGGCGTCCAGTGCCACCTGGACGTCGCCGCTGGTGGCGTTCTTGAAGCCGACCACCGCGCCGATGCCACTGGCCATCTCGCGATGCAGCTGGGATTCGGTGGTGCGTGCGCCGATCGCGACCCAGGCCAGCAGGTCCTCAAGGTAAGGAGCGATCATCGGCTGCAGGATCTCGGTGGCCACCGGCAGACCCAGCTCGACGATCTCGCGCATCAGCTGGCGTGACAGCTCGAGCCCACGCGCCATGTCGCCCTTGCCATCCAGGTCCGGGTCATAGGCCAGGCCCTTCCAGCCCACGGTGGTGCGGGGCTTCTCGACGTACACCCGCATCACCACCAGCACTCGATCACGGATGCTGTCGGCCAGGGAGGCCAGACGCCGGGCGTATTCAAGCGCCGACCTGGGGTCATGGATCGAACAGGGCCCGACCACCGCCAGCAGGCGATCATCACGACCCTCGAGAATGTCACGGATCTGCTGACGCTGAGCGTCGACGCGATCGCTCAGGGTCGTCCCGAGTGGGCACTGGCGCTTGAGCGCCTGCGGGGTCGGCAGGGTCATCTGGGGGGCGGTCTCTTGCGTCGCGGCAGCGTTGAGGTCGGCGGTGGCAAGCGAAAGGCTGGCGGTCATGGTATCAGCTCCGTGTGGTCGTACATCGTTGGGTGCGTCGACCACCGAGGCGCTCACGGTCGGAGGTGGCCAGTTGGGCCGACCGCGCGTCGATAAATCGCCAGCTATCGCCATAGGCATAGCCATGGGAAATGGTGCTGGCGAAGAGTCGATATGCGGTCATGTCATTGCTCCGGTTGCCTGCCTTTCGCAGGTGAGTGCTACTGAGTGAAAACGTCTGGCCATACAAACAAGGAACCCCCGGACGGGCAGCCGTCCGGGGGTTCTGGGAGGCGGCCCTGGGGGGGAGCGCCTCGCGAGTGCCAGATACTTGGATCAGGCCTCGCGCACCAGCGCCCCGGTATCAAACCAATACCAGGAAAAGCTGGGCCAATAAAAGGACACCGCGTCCGCATGCACACAATCCGAGCCCACGACGGCACCGACGAGGGCGCTTTCGCTGCCATCGGGTCGGGGTCGGGTCGGGTTTGCGTGATCGGTCATCGGTGTCTCCTCGAATCTTGTTTCATCCTGCCCCGCGCCGGAGCAAATGGCAACCCCTGTGCACGGGCAGGAAAAGCGCCGTGCCGTCGACCATGGTCGACTGACGTCCCTGGCTAGCCTGTCGCCAGCTGCACCCAGCCGATGGTCGCCGGCAGGCAGGTCATGCCGACCATCACCACCAGGCCGAGAAAGATCGTCAGGAATCCGCTTTCGTCATGAAAGCCGTCGTGAGAGCTGTCGCCATGCAGGTCGTCGTCGTGATGAGCCATGGGTCGCCTCCTTGTGATGTTGTTGTCAGGGTCATCCAGAGTCTAGGGGGATTCCTCGGGTCAGGCGAGTCCGCCGGCGATTCAGCGCAGGTGGCGGCCACCGTCCACAGCCAGGGTCGTCCCGGTCACATAGCGGTTGTCGAGCAGGTAGCGCAGGCTCTGGTAGATGACCCCGGGCCCCGGCACCATGTCCATCGCCGACTTGGCCCTGGCCTTGGCGGCATAGTCCTCGTCATCGCCCTGATTGAGCATGATCAGCGCGGGTGCAATGGCGTTGACCTGGATCTCAGGGGCATAACGCGCGGCGAAGGACAGCGTCAGATTGTCGAGCCCGGCCTTGGTGGCGGCGTAGGCGGCGTGCTTGCGCGAGCCCTTCTGCACCACATAGTCGGTCATGTGGACGATGTCCCGCTGGGGCTCGCTGCAGGCGTCGAGCAAGGGCTTGGCGTGGAGGTTGATCAGGTAAGGCGCCAGCATATGGATACGGAACAGCCGCTCGAAGGCGGCCCCGGCATCCTCGCCATCGCTGTCCGGTGCCCAGTCGCTGGCGTTGTGGACGATGGCGCGAAGCGATCCGGTCTCGCTCTTGAGCCGCTCCAGGAAGTCGAGGATGCCGTCTTCGCTGGAGAAGTCCGCCTGGAGGGTGACGATGCCGCGCTCGCGCATGGCCTCGAGCTCCGGGCGCTCGCGGCGATAGCTGATGATCACCGGCTGGCCGTCCTGTACCAGGCGCTCGGCGCAGTGACGCCCCAGACGCTGGGCGCCACCGGTAATCAGGATCGGCGACGCGCTCATGACTGCTTTTCCCCGACCAGGCTACCGACCACCGGCACCAGAGGGTCGCGTGGCGCGTAGGCGAAGACGTCCGAGAACACCCGTGACGGGTCCAGCCCCAGCGAGGCGAGCACGTCGACACAGGCATAGACCATGCCGGGCGAGCCCGACAGATAGACGTCGTGGCCCGACACATCGCCAAGCTCGGCGGCGAGTGCGGCGTCGATACGGCCATGATGGGCGTGCACCCGCTCGTCGGCGAAGCCTTGCTCGAAGCCTTCCTCGCAGACCGCGTGGAAGCTGACCTTATCGGACTCGGCGACCCACTGCCGGGCCAGGCTCTCGGCGTACAGATCACGGCGTTCCTTGGCCGCCCACCACAGGCTGATGGAGCGCCCGGGGTTGGCGTGGAGCGCCGCCTCGACGATCGCCTTCATCTGGGCGAAGCCGGTACCGGCGGCGATCAGCGTCAGCGGACGATCGCTTTCACCATCCAGCACGCAGTCGCCCCCCGGCAGACGCACGGTCAGGTGCTGGGCCTCGACCAGCATGGCCCTGAGCTGGGCCGAGTTGGAGCGTTCGGGCCAGTGCTGAATATGCAGCTCGAGTCGCCCATCGTCACGATGGCGGCTGGCGATGGAAAAGGGCACCCAGCAGTCATCGTCCAGGCACATTTCCAGGTACTGGCCCGGGGCATGGGCCATGGCCTCGGCGCGTCCTTCCAGAATCACGCGAAACACGTCAGGGGTGAGGTCCTCGACCTCGATGACCTGGCAGGTCAGGGTCCTTGCCGTCATGTCGACCTCTTGTTGCTGTCGGGGAGAGGAATGTCGAATTCGTCCCAGCGCTCGCTGACCCGGGACTTGATGCTGTCGTCCATGGCAATCGCCACGCCCCACTCCCTGTCCGTTTCACCCGGCCACTTGCTGGTGGCGTCCAGGCCCATCTTGGAGCCGAGCCCAGCCACCGGAGAGGCGAAATCGAGGTAGTCGATCGGGGTGTTCTCGACCATCACGGTGTCGCGGGCCGGGTCCATGCGGGTGGTGATGGCCCAGATCACGTCCTCCCACTGGCGAGCGTCGACGTCATCATCCAGCACCACCACGAACTTGGTGTACATGAACTGACGCAGGAAGCTCCATACCCCCATCATTACCCGCTTGGCGTGGCCCGGGTACTGCTTTTTCATGGTCACGACCGCCATGCGGTAGGAGCAGCCTTCCGGGGGCAGATAGAAGTCGACGATCTCAGGGAACTGGCGGCGCAGGATCGGCACGAACACCTCGTTCAAGGCGAGCCCGAGGATCGCAGGCTCGTCCGGTGGACGTCCGGTGTAGGTGGAGTGGTAGATGGCGTCCTTGCGCATGGTCATGCGCGTCACGGTGAACACCGGAAAGGTCTCCACCTCGTTGTAGTAGCCGGTATGGTCGCCGTAGGGACCTTCCGGCGCGGTATCATCGGGGTACAGGAAGCCCTCGAGGATGATCTCGGCAGACGCCGGCACCTGCAGGTCGGCGTGACCGCAGTTGACCAGTTCGGTGCGCGAGCCACGCAGCAGCCCGGCGAAGGCGTACTCGGACAGCGAGTCAGGCACCGGGGTCACCGCCCCCAGAATGGTCGCCGGGTCGGCGCCCAGCGCCACCGCTACGGGGAAGGGCTCGCCGGGGTGCGCCTGCTGGAATTCCTGGAAGTCCAGCGCGCCGCCACGATGGGACAGCCAGCGCATGATCAGGCGGTTCTTGCCGAGCTTCTGCTGGCGATAGATACCGAGATTCTGACGACTCTTGTGCGGGCCCTTGGTGATCACCAGCGGCCAGGTCACCAGGGGGGCGGCATCACCGGGCCAGCAGTGCTGGATCGGCAGTCGATCCAGGTCCACCTCATCGCCCTCGAAGACTCGCTGCTGGACCGGTGCCGAGCGCACGGTCTTGGGACCCATGCTCATGATCTGCTTGAAGATCGGCAGCTTTTCCCAGGCATCGCGAAAGCCCTTGGGAGGTTCCGGCTCCTTGAGAAAGGCCAGCAGCTCACCGACCTCGCGCAGCGCCTCCACCGAGTCCTGGCCCATGCCCATGGCGACGCGTTTGGGGGTGCCGAAAAGGTTGCCGAGCAGCGGCATTTCGCTGCCCTTGACGTTCTCGAACAACAACGCAGGGCCACCGGCGCGCAGGGTGCGATCGCAGATCTCGGTGATCTCGAGATAGGGGTCCACCTCGGCGGTCACCCGCTTGAGTTCGCCGGCGGCCTCGAGACCCGCGATAAAGTCACGCAAGTCACCATATTTCATGCGATTGCCTCGCTCCCCTGAACACAAAAGGGGCAGCATAGCATGCTGCCCCTCGTCTTGACCTCGGTCACCTGGACCTTGCGTCTGGCGACCGCCCAGGCGCGGCGTTGGCCAACGCTAGCGGCGCTTCATCGCCTCGAAGAATTCGAGGTTGGTCTTGGTGTCCTTGAGTCGGTCGATCAGGAACTCGGTGGCCGCGGTATCGTCCATCGGGTTGAGCAGCTTGCGCAGGATCCACATGCGCTGCATCTCCTCGTCGGAGGCGATCAGGTCCTCACGACGGGTGCCGCTGCGGCGGATGTTGAGCGCGGGATAGACGCGACGCTCGGCCAGACGGCGATCCAGGTGGGCTTCCATGTTACCGGTGCCCTTGAACTCCTCGAAGATCACCTCGTCCATCTTGGAGCCAGTATCCACCAGGGCCGTGGCGATGATGGTCAGGCTGCCGCCCTCCTCGATGTTACGCGCGGCACCGAAGAAGCGCTTGGGCTTTTCCAGGGCGTGGGCGTCGACACCACCGGTCAGCACCTTGCCGGAGGACGGCACCACGGTGTTGTAGGCGCGCGCCAGACGGGTGATGGAATCGAGCAGGATGACCACGTCCTTCTTGTGCTCGACCAGACGCTTGGCCTTCTCGATCACCATCTCGGCCACCTGGACGTGACGCGCCGGCGGCTCGTCGAAGGTCGAGGCGACCACTTCGCCGCGCACGGTGCGCGACATCTCGGTGACCTCCTCGGGGCGCTCGTCGATCAGCAGCACGATCAACTGGCACTCGGGGTTGTTACGCGTGATCGAGGTGGCGATGTTCTGCAGCATCAGCGTCTTGCCCGCCTTGGGCGGCGACACGATCAGGCCACGCTGGCCCTTGCCGATGGGTGCGGTCAGGTCGATGATGCGCGCGGTCAGATCCTCGGTGGAACCATTGCCGATCTCCATGCGCAGACGGTCCTGCGGAAACAGCGGCGTGAGGTTCTCGAACAGGATCTTGTGCTTGGCGTTCTCCGGCCGGTCCAGGTTGATCTGACTGACCTTCAACAGCGCGAAGTAGCGCTCGCCTTCTTTCGGCGGGCGGATCTTGCCGGAGATGGTGTCGCCCTTGCGCAGGTTGAAGCGCCGGATCTGGGACGGCGACACATAGATATCGTCGGGGCCGGCCAGGTAGGAGCTGTCGGCGCTGCGCAGGAATCCGAAACCGTCCTGAAGGATCTCCAGCACGCCATCGCCGAAGATGTCTTCGCCGCTCTTGGCGTGCTTCTTCAGGATGGCAAAGATGATGTCCTGCTTGCGGGACCGGGCCAGGTTGTCGATACCCATCTCGCGGGCGATATCGAGAAGCTCCGGCACGGGCTTTTGCTTGAGTTCGGTCAGATTCATCAGAGTTCAGAAATTACTCGTGGAAGCCGGGCGGCAAGGCGCCGAGGGGCGAAAAGACACGCCGATTGAGTGCGTTCAGAGCCCGAGGCTGCTCGTGCGAGGCCAGGTAAAGATAATAGGGCCATTGACTGGATTCTCCGGAGGGGAGATCCACGCCAGCGTCTGGACGAGGGAGCAGGTTCATTCGCCGTTGCCAGCGTCTCGCGGGCTTGGGCCGGGGCCTTGGCCGGGAGCGGAGCTGACGTCGTGCGGGCTGTCTGACGACTTGGGATGGTCACGTCGCGGCGGCGGCGCGACCGGGAAAACACATTCGAAACAGGCGAATGACACGATACTAGACAAGCCGGAAGGGGAACGCAAGCCCCGTGGCGGACCCGGATCATTGACATCCCCCGGGGCGAAACGCAACCTTGATCCATCTCCAGTGAAGGACCCGCCATGAATCAACCCTCGGATACGCTCAGCACCCTGCGCGAGTCGCCCCACGACGCCACCAAGGACCCCGCCCGCCTGGCCGCCATCGATCTGGGCTCCAACAGCTTTCACCTGCTGGTGGCCAACTATCAGGATGACCGGCTGCAGGTGGTGGCGCGGCTGGGCGAAAAGGTCCAGCTGGCGGCGGGCCTGGACGACGACGGCTACCTCAACGAGGACGCCATGACGCGGGCGCTGGACTGCCTGGCTCGCTTTGCGCCCTTTCTCGAGGGCATCCCGGCCTCGCGTATGCGGGTGGTGGGCACCAACGCACTGCGCGATGCCCACAATAGCCAGGAGTTGATCGACCGCGCCGAGGCCATGCTCGGCACGCGCATCGAGATCATCGCCGGGCGCGAGGAGGCACGCCTGATCTACCTCGGCGCGGCCCACGCCCTGGCCGAGAACGGGCGCCGGCTGATCGTCGATATCGGCGGCGGTTCCACCGAGTTCATCATCGGCGAACAGTTCGAACCCAAGGCGCTGGAAAGCCTCTCCATGGGCTGCGTGACCTTTACCCGACGCTTCTTCGGCGACGGCGATATCAGCGAGAAGCGCATGCGCAACGCCGAACTCGCGGCGTTGTCGGAACTGGCTAATATCCGCAGACCCTACCAGCGTCTGGGCTGGGATGACCCGGTGGGCTCCAGCGGCACCATCAAGGCGGCGGCGGCGGTGATGCACGCGGCAGGCGACGCGCCGGAAGGAGTGATCACTCGCGACGGTCTGGCCAAGTTGAGAAAGCGCTTGATCAAGACCAAGCAGCTCGACAAGGTCTCCATGGACGGGCTCAAGGCCGATCGTGCCCGGGTCTTTCCCGCCGGTGTCGCGATTCTGTGCGCGATCTTCGAGGCCTTCGACCTCAGCGAAATGCGCTACGCCGACGGCGCCCTGCGTGAAGGGGTGCTCTACGACATGGCTGGCCGCAACAGTCCCGAGGACTCGCGTCTAAAGAGCCTGGAGACCCTGGCCCGCTACAACGCCGTCGACGTTCGCCAGGCCGACAATGTGGCCGCCTCGGCCAAGGCGCTGTTCGCCCAGGTCGCCGACGACTGGGGGCTCGATGAGGAACGTGGCCGCTATCTGGAGTGGGCCGCCTGGGTGCACGAGATCGGCCAGTCGATCTCGCACAGTCAGTTCCATCGCCACGGCGCCTATCTGCTCGAGCACTCGGATCTGGCCGGCTTCTCGCGCCCGGAACAGCGCCTGCTGGCCTTCCTGGTGCGCGCCCACCGACGCAAGTTCCCGAGCAAGGAATGGCAGCTGTTGCCGAAGGCCGAACAGCGTGACAGCCAGCGCCTGGCACGCCTGCTTCGACTGGCGGTGATCCTCAACCATTCGCGCCCGGAGCAGCCGCCGGCGACGCCGCGGCTCGAGGTGGACGGCGAGGTCCTGCATCTGCACTACCAGGGCAGCGACGAGCCAGGCCTCTTGTGCACCGACCTGGAACGCGAGGCCGACTACCTGGCCAATACCGACTTCGCGCTCAAGCTGCACGCGGGCACGGCCCACGCCGAGGCCTGAGCCCTCTCACACGGTCCCTGGCCAGAGCCCTTGGTCAAAAGCCACGGCCAGAGCCCTTGGCCAAGCCATCAGCCGGCCCCAGGCGTTGCCCGTAAGGGCGACGCCGTCCAGCCCTCGGCCAGGGCGATCCAGCACCCCCTGCCGGCGTCCAGCGCAGCCACACAGACCTCGCCCTGCCACACCACCAGCACCTGGGCACGCCGCCAGGGCGGCACACCAGCTTCCTGCAGCAGCCGCTTCAGGTCGCGACTTCCTCGCCCGGCAAGCCTCAGCCTTTCGCCGCCCTGGCGCTGGCGCAGCCACAGTGGCAGCGGCGTTTCCTCCTCTGTCGTCGGCAGCTTCATCGACACCCCCGCGACCACCAGGGCGCTCCCTGGCGACCAGGGGCCTTCGGCAACCTCCAGCGGATCTCCGGCACCCTCCCCCATCAGCCACAACGCACCGCGCCAGAGCCGCGCCTCTGCCCCGGGCCAGCTCACCTTGACCTCGGCGTCACGCCGGGCATGACATTGCTCGAGCAGATCGTCCAACCGTGGTCCCGGTGCCGGCGCAAGTCCCAGCCGACGCATGCACAGCCCGATCAACCAGCGCTGACGGCGCCGTGACAGCGACAGCAGGCCCTCGAGTTCCAGCCTGGCGGGGTCGCCACCCAGCCGCGCCAGATCCTCAAGCGCGTATTCGTCCAGCAGTGCCGCCGCCTCGCCGGCATGCCGTGCACTCACTGCCAGGGCGTCCGCGGCGTCGGGCCAGCGCTGCTCCAGCGCCGGCACCACCTCATGACGCAGATAGTTGCGATCGAACTCGCGACTGGCGTTGCTGGGGTCCTCGACCCAATCGAGCCCGCGACGCCGGGCTTCGGCTTCCAGTTCGCTTCGCCGGACCTCCAGCAAGGGGCGCTCGATCGAAAGGCCACGCTCCTCACGCCGCGCCGGCATGGCGGCAAGGCCCGCAACGCCTGCGCGCCTGAGTGCGGCCAGCAGCAGCGTCTCGGCCTGGTCATCACTGTGCTGGGCCAGCCACAGCACATCACCGGCGTCCAGGCATTCGACGAAGGCGTCGTAGCGCGCCTGGCGCGCCGCCGCCTCCAGGCCCTTGCCGGAGGTACGGTCCACCCTTGCCCGGACGACCTCGAGGGTTACCCCCTGCTGCGCGCACAGCCTGCGACAGTGGCGCTCGAAGTCATCCGCCGCCGCCTGCAGGCCATGGTGCACGTGGATCGCCCTCAATCGGCGCGACCGCTGCCCGCAGGCCCTTGCCGCCAGCGCCAGCAGCACGCAGGAGTCGAGCCCACCGGACAGCGCGATCCACAACGACCGCTGTCGCGGCACCCGGTCGAGGGCCCGCTCGATTCGCGCTTCAAGGGTGGGAGACGTCGGCATGTCGGCGATTCCTGAGGGTCAGGGTGGGCGGTGGCACCTACTATGCATACGGCCCCCATCGCAGGACGATGGGGGCCGCACAATCGATGCAGAGCATTCGAGCTCAGGCCGGGCGCCGTGGCTCATCAGACGCTCATCGATGCAGAGCGTTCGAGCTCAGGCCGGGGCGCCGTAGCTCATCAGACGCTCATCGATGCAGAGCGTTCGAGCTCAGGCCGGGGCGCCGTAGCTCATCAGACGCTCGTAGCGACGTTCGAGCAGCGCCGCGGTATCCATGGCGTCGAGGCGCTCGAGGCTTTCGCCGATGGCATCGCGGACCCGGGTGGCGGTTTCATGGGGGAAGCGATGGGCGCCGCCCAGGGGTTCCTTGATCAAGGTGTCGACGAAGCCCAGCTCCTTGAGACGGCTGGCGGTGATCCCCATGGCCTGGGCGGCGTCGCTGGCCCGCTCGGCGCTCTTCCACAGGATCGAGGCACAGCCCTCCGGCGAGATCACCGAGTAAGTGGAGTATTCGAGCATCATCAGCTCGTCGCACACGCCGATGGCCAGGGCGCCGCCGGAGCCGCCTTCGCCCACCACGGTGGAAATGATCGGCGTCTCAAGCCGCGACATCACCGCCAGATTGTAGGCGATGGCCTCACTCTGACCGCGCTCCTCGGCGTCGATGCCCGGGTAGGCACCAGGGGTGTCGATAAAGGTCAGCACCGGCATCTTGAAGCGCTCGGCCATCTCCATCAGACGGCAGGCCTTGCGATACCCTTCCGGCCGCGGCATGCCGAAGTTGCGGCGCACCTTCTCCTTGACGTCGCGGCCCTTCTGGTGGCCGATGATCATCACCGGACGATCATTGAGTCGCGCCACACCGCCGACGATGGCAGCGTCATCGGCGAACTCGCGATCACCGTGCAGTTCGTCGAAGTCAGTGAATACGTGCTCGAGGTAGTCCAGGGTGTAGGGACGCTGGGGATGGCGCGACAGCTGGGATACCTGCCACGGCGACAGGTCCTTGAAGATCGACTCGGTGAGCTTGCGGCTCTTTTCCTCGAGTCGGGAGATTTCGTCCGCCAGGCTGACCTGGCTGTCGTTGCCGACCAGACGCAGTTCTTCGATCTTGGCCTGCAGTTCGGCGATGGGCTGTTCGAAATCGAGATAGTTGGGATTCATGGGCCAGCCTTGTGGTCATGGTCAGGCGGGCGCGACGCAGTCGTCGCAAGCCCACCCATGGCAAAGAAAAAGTGGTGTGCATTATCGCACCCTGACCGGGCCACGCAAGGCGCAGCGGGTCAAGATCGTCCTAGAGGCGCCCTCGCAACCCCGCGCCGCTAGCGATACTTGAGGCGGACGCCGTCCTGGCCCTCGACCTCACGCAGCGCGATCAGCAGGTCGTCGGATGGCAGCACCTTCCACTGCTCGTCGAGTTCGAGCCAGCCGGTGGCCTCCAGATTGCGGTAGCGCAGGCGCACCGGCAGGCCTTCCTGGTGACGATGAGGCTCGAGGCTCGTGCGCAGGCTGTCGATCAGTCGACCGTTGGCCTCACGACCATCCACCGAGACCTCCACCGCCTGACCGAAGCGCGAGCGCGCCTGGACCATGGGGGTGACCTCCTTGCCGCGCAGGCGCAGGCCGCCGGAGTAGTCATCGCTGGACACCTCACCTTCGATGATCAGCACCTCGGCGTTGTCGAGCTGCTCGCGCACGCTGTCGTAGAGCTCACCGAACAGCGACGCCTCGATGCGTCCGGTACGGTCGTCCAGGGTCACGAACGCCATGGTGTCGCCACGCTTGGACTTCATGGTGCGCTGGGCCACCACCAGGCCGGCAACCCGCTGGGACTCGCGGGACGGTTTCAAGTCGGCGATGCGGGTCGAGACGAAGCGCGAAAGCTCTTCCTCGTATTCATCGATGGGATGGCCGGTCAGGTAGAGGCCCAGGGTGTCCTTCTCGCCGGCCAGGCGCTCGCGGTCGCTCCACTCACGCACGCGCAGATAGTCTGCGTAGGGATCGCTGGCGCTGTCGTCCTCGTCCGGGGCGAAGGCCTCGCCAAACAGATCCATCATCCCGGCGCTCTGGTTCTTGTGGCTCTGGGCCGCGGCCTTCAGGGCGTCATCCAGCGAGGCGGCCAGCACGGCGCGGTTTGGCCCCAGGTTGTCCAGCGCCCCGGAACGGATCAAGGCTTCCAGGGTGCGCTTGTTCATGCGCTTGGGGTCGATCCGCCGACAGAAGTCGAACAGGTCGCTGAAGGGGCCGTCTGCGCTGCGCGCCTCGACGATGGCGCCGATGGGACCTTCGCCCACCCCACGGATCGCGCCCAGGCCGTAGACCACCCGCCCCTCTTCGTCGACGGTGAACTTGTAGCCACCGACATTGACGTCCGGCGGGGTCACCGTCAGCTTGAGGTGACGACACTCCTCGATCAGCGGCACCACCTTGTCGAGGTTGTCCATCTCGGTGGACATTACCGCCGCCATGAAGGGACCCGGGTAGTGGGCCTTGAGCCAGGCGGTCTGGTAGGACACCAGGGCGTAGGCGGCGGAGTGCGACTTGTTGAAGCCGTAGCCGGCGAACTTCTCCACCAGGTCGAAGATGTTGCCCGCCAGGTCGGCATCGATGCCGTTGGCCGCGCAGCCCTCCATGAAGCCGGCGCGCTGCTTGGCCATCTCTTCCGGCTTCTTCTTGCCCATGGCACGCCGCAACAGGTCGGCCTGGCCCAGCGAGTAGCCGGCCATCACCTGGGCGATCTGCATCACCTGCTCCTGGTACAGGATGATGCCGTAGGTGGGCTGCAGCACCGGCTTGAGCAGTTCGTGCTGGTAGTCCGGGTGCGGATAGGAGATCTCCGCCCGACCGTGCTTGCGGTTGATGAAGTCGTCGACCATGCCGGACTGAAGCGGACCGGGACGGAACAGCGCCACCAGGGCGATCATGTCCTCCAGCGAGTCCGGCAGCAGGCGCTTGATCAGCTCCTTCATGCCGCGGGATTCGAGCTGGAACACGGCGGTGGTCTCGGCCTTCTTGAGCATCTCGAAGGTCTTGCCGTCATCCAGCGGAATGGTGTCGATATCGAGCGGTCCCTGGCCCTCCTTCGAGCGCACCTTGTCGACCATCTCCAGGGCCCAGTCGATGATGGTCAGGGTGCGCAGGCCAAGAAAGTCGAACTTGACCAGGCCGGCGTCCTCGATGTCGTTCTTGTCGAACTGCACCACCAGGCCGGAGCCGTCTTCATCGCACAACAGCGGAGAGAAGTCGGTCAGCTTGGTGGGGGCGATCACCACGCCACCGGCGTGCTTGCCGGTGCCTCGGGTCACGCCCTCGAGCTTGAGCGCCATGTCCCAGATTTCCTGGGCCTCCTCGTCGGCCTCGAGGAACTCCTTGAGCTGTGGCTCCTCCTCGATGGCCTTGGCCAGGGTCATGCCGACCTCGAAGGGGATCAGCTTGGACAGCTTGTCACCCAGCGAATAGGGCTTGCCCTGGGCCCGGGCCACGTCGCGCACCACCGCCTTGGCGGCCATGGTGCCAAAGGTGACGATCTGGGACACCGCGTTGCGGCCATAGCGCTCGGCCACGTAGTCGATGACCCGGTCGCGCTTCTCCATGCAGAAGTCGACGTCGAAGTCGGGCATGGAGACACGTTCCGGGTTGAGGAAGCGCTCGAACAGCAGGTCGTACTGGATCGGGTCGAGGTCGGTGATCTTCTGGGCGTAGGCCACCAGCGAGCCGGCACCGGACCCCCGCCCCGGCCCCACCGGCACGTCGTTGTCCTTGGCCCACTGGATAAAGTCCATCACGATCAGGAAGTAGCCAGGGAACCCCATCTGCAGAATGATGTTCAGCTCGAAGTCCAGGCGCTCGCGGTAGCGTTGCTCGAGGACCGCCCATTCGTCACTGTCGCGGGGGTGCTGCGCCACCGGATAGAGCGCCTCGAGGCGCTCGGTCAGACCGTCGTGGGAGATCTTGCGGAAGAACTCGTCCTGGGTCATGCCCTCGGGGATGCCGTACTCCGGCAGGAAGATCTCGCCCAGACGCACGTCGACGTTGCAGCGCGCGGCGATCATCACGCTGTTTTCCAGCGCCTCGGGGATATCGGCGAACAGCTCGGCCATCTCCTGGGGCGACTTCAGGTACTGCTCTTCGGTGTAACGGCGCTCACGTCGGGGATCGTCGAGCGCCTTGCCCTCACCGATGGAGACCCGGGTCTCGTGGGCCCAGAAGTCCTCACGCTTCAAAAAGCGCACGTCGTTGGTGGCCACCACCGGCACCCCGGTGTCCAGCGCCAATGCCACCGAGGCGTGTACACAGTCTTCTTCCAGCGGGCGGCCGGTACGGGTCAGCTCCAGATAGAAACGTCCCGGGAAGGCCTGGCACCAGTCGTCCAGCAGGCGCCTGGCATCGGCGTGAAGATCGCTGAGCAGGTGGCGTCCGACATCGCCGTCGCGACCACCCGACAGCGCAATCAGCCCCTCGTTCTGCTCGAGCACCCAGGCCTTCTCCAGGTAGGCCCGCCCCTGGCGCTGGCCCTCGACCCAGCCACGCGAGATCAGCTCGGTCAGATTGCGGTAGCCGACGTCGTTCATCGCCAGCAGGGTCACCCGATAGGGGTGATCCAGGTCGTGGCCGTTGACCAGCCACAGATCTGCGCCGATGACCGGCTTCATGCCGGCGCCCTGGACACCGTTGTAGAACTTCACCAGGCCGAACAGGTTGGCCTCGTCGGTCAGCGCCAGCGCCGGCGCCCCGTGCTCGATGCCCGCCTTGACGTACGGCTTGAGGCGCACCAGGCCATCGACGAGGGAGAACTCGCTGTGGACGCGAAGATGAACGAAGGGAGCGGACATGAGAAAGCCTTACCTCGACCCGCCGTGGCGGGTGTGTGAAAACGGGTCAGAACAGCGCCAGTTGACGCTTTACCGGTGCAAACGACCGGCGATGCTCGGCCAGCGGCCCGAGGCGTTCGAGCGCGGCCAGATGCTCAGGCGTCGGGTAGCCCTTGTGGCGGGCGAAGCCGTAGTCGGGATAGCGCTCGTCGAGGGCCAGCATGGCCGCGTCACGGGCCACCTTGGCCAGGATGGAGGCGGCGGCGATGGCCGGATGGCGGGCATCTCCCTTGACCACTGCCTGGCCCGGAACATGATGCCCGGGCAGCCGATTGCCGTCCACCAGCAGGTACTCAGGAGCCGGCGCCAGACCATCGATGGCCCGGCGCATCGCCAGATGGGTGGCGTGATAGATATTGAGCCGGTCGATTTCTTCGGGGCTCGCCTCGGCCACATGGTAGGCCAGCGCATGCTCGCGTATCTGGCCGTCTAGCGCCTCGCGACGCTTGGCACTCAGCGCCTTGGAGTCATTGAGTCCGCTGATCGGCACCGAGGGATCGAGGATCACCGCCGCTGCCACCACCGAGCCCACCAGCGGGCCTCGACCGACCTCATCGACACCGGCCAGCAAGCTGCCATCATAGTTCACCACCAGCGGCGGCAAGGCAGGCTTGTTGCTGCGCCTGGACTTCGCTTCAGCGGCCACCGCTTGCCTCCTGACGGACATCATCCGTTTCATCAGCCGTGGCCTCGGCCACCTCCTCGGCCAGCCGAGGCGATACGCTATCCGGCAACGGCTGCCCCGCGACCAGCGCTTCGATGGCCTCCGCCGCACGCCGGCTGGCGTCACGCTGCAGCCCCTCGTGCATGGCGGCAAAGCGAGCCTCGAGCGCAGTCCGCGCCGCTTCATCGTCGAGCAACTTGCCCAGGCGGGTGGCAATGGCCTCGCTGCTGGCGTCGTCCTGGATCAACTCCGGCACCAGCGATTCGCGGGCGATCAGATTGGGCAGCGAGATCCACTCGGTCTTGACCATCAGCCGAGCGATGCGATGGGTCATCGGCGCCATGCGGTAGCCCACCAGCATGGGGCGATGACACAGCATCGCCTCCAGCGCCGCGGTGCCGGAAGCCAGCAGCACCAGGTCGCTTGCCACCATGGCCTCACGGGCCTGGCCATCGAGCAGGCTGACGCAGGCTGCAAGCGCCGGCCGCGCGGCCAGCAGCGCCTCGAGCTCCTGCCTGCGCTCGGGCGTGGCCGCGGGGATCACCACCGCAAGCCCCGGCCTTGCCTTGACCAGGCGCTCGGCAGCCTCCAGGAAGGTCTCCCCCATGAAGCGGATCTCGTTGCGCCGGGAGCCGGGCAGCAACGCCAGCACCCGGGCGTCGACGGCAATCCCCAGCGCCTCGCGCGTGGCCCGGCGGTCGTTGACCAGCGGCAGTTCGTCGGCCAACGGATGGCCGACGAAGGCCACCGGCACCCGGTGCTTGACGTAGAAGGCCGCCTCGAACGGCAGAAAGGTCAGCATGGCGTCGACCGAGCGGGCGATGCCCTTGACCCGCCCCTGACGCCAGGCCCATACAGACGGGCTGACGTAGTGGGCGGTGGTGACACCTGATTCGCGCAACTGGCGCTCGAGACCAAGGTTGAAGTCCGGGGCGTCGATCCCGACCATGATGTCGGGTTCCCAGTCCAGCGCATCCCGGCGTAGGGTACGGCGCACGCGGATCAGCTCTGGCAGGTGCTTGATCACCTCCACCAGCCCCATCACCGACAGGGTCTCCAGCGGATACAACGACTCGAGCCCCTCGGCGATCATGCGCGGGCCACCCAGTCCTCGGAATGCCACCTCGGGATGACGCGCCTTGAGCGCGCGCATCAGGCTAGCTCCGAGAATATCGCCGGACAGTTCACCGGCCACCAGATAGACGCGACGGATTGAGCCTGTCTCGCTGGCGACATCGCGTGCAGCGTGGGTCATGACGGATACCTGACTGGCTGAACAAGTCTGACGATGGAAGGGTGCCCAAGCCGACGACGGCCATCAAGATGACCGACGACGCTGGGGCTGACGCCCGCCGCTGCGGGCGCCGACCGCCGGGCCGACGACTGCCTAGCGGATGATGCCCCGCGAGGACGCCTCGATCGAGGCCACGAAGGCTTCGGTCTCGGCCAGCGAGAAGCGCTGGCGGATCTCGCCGATGGCCTGTTCCACGGTGAGCCCCTGGCGGTACACCAGCTTGTAGGACTCGCTGAGGGCGCGGATGGCTTCCGTCGCAAAGCCGCGGCGCTTGAGCCCGACCACGTTGAGTCCGTGGGCCTGGGCCGGATTGCCGTTGATCATCACGAAGTCCGGGGTGTCCTTGGTGATGATCGAGCCACCGCCTGCCATGGCGTGGGAGCCGAAACGACAGAACTGATGGATGGCGGATAGCCCGCCAATGATCGCGAAGTCGCCCAGGTGCACGTGGCCCGCCAGGGTGACCTGATTGGCCAGGATGCAGTCGTCGCCGATCACGCAGTCATGGCCGACGTGGACGTAGGCCATAAACAGGTTGCGCGAGCCGATGGTGGTCTCGCTGCGATCCTGAACGGTGCCCCGGTGCAGGGTGACGCCCTCGCGCACGACGTTGTCGTCACCCATCACCAGGCGGGTCGGCTCGCCCTGATACTTCTTGTCCTGGCAGGCCTCCCCCACCGAGGCAAACTGGAAGATGCGGGTACGCTCGCCCAGCACGGTGGGGCCCTGCACCACGACGTGGGGGCCGATGACCGACCCGGCGCCAATCTCGACGTCTGGGCCGATCACACTGAAGGGCCCCACCTCGACATCGTCGGCCAGGCGGGCGCCGGGGTCTACGATGGCGGTCGGATGTATCAAGCGATCTTCCTCTCGGCACAGATGATGTCGGCCTCACAGGCCAGCTCGCCTTCCACGGTGGCACGGCACTTGAACTTCCAGATACCCCGCTTGGCCCGCTCGACCTCGGCGCGCAGCTCAAGCTTGTCGCCCGGCATCACCGGGCGCTTGAAGCGCACGTTGTCGCTGCCGACCAGGTAGTACACATAGCCATCGGCGGGTAGCTTGTTGACGGTCTTGAAGCCCAGGATACCGCAGGCCTGGGCCAGCGCTTCCACCACCAGCACGCCGGGCATGATCGGGTGGTGGGGGAAGTGACCATTGAAGAACGGCTCGTTGATGCTGACGTTCTTGTAGGCAACGATGGTTTCGCCAAGGGTCAGTTCCGTGACCCGATCCACCAGCAGAAAAGGATAGCGGTGGGGCAGATATTCGCGAATCTCGTTGATGTCCATAACCATCGTAGCGACCTCTGAAATGACAAGAGCCCTTCTCCCTGGAAGGACATGACCGGCGGGGGCCAAGGGCACCATACCGGCAATAGGCGGTGGATTATACCGACCTGTACCCGCCCCTCAAGCCTCGCCGGAGCCTCGCTTCTCCAGACGATTGACCCGCTTGGCGATACTGTCGAGCTGCTTGAAACGCACCGCATTGCGGCGCCACTGACTGTTTTCCATGGCCCCGGTGCCCGAGGAATAGACCCCGGGTTCGAGGATGGAGTTGGTCACCAGGCTCATGCCGGTGACCTGGACGCCGTCGCAGATGGTCAGGTGGCCGGACAGCCCCACTCCGCCACCCAGCATGCAGTGGCGGCCCACCCGGGTGGAACCGGCGATGCCGACACAGCCGGCCAGGGCGCTGTGGTCACCGATGTGTACGTTGTGGGCGATCTGCACCTGGCTGTCGATCTTGACGTCGTTGCCGATCACGGTGTCACCCAGCGCCCCACGGTCGATGCTCGAGCAACTGCCGACCTCGACATCATCGCCGAGCACCGCGCCACCGAGCTGGGCGATCTTGCGCCAACCGCCACCGTCGTGGGCAAAACCGAAGCCATCGCCACCGATCACGCAACCGCTGTGCAAGATGACACGCTTGCCGACGACCACGCCGTGATAGAGGGTGACGTTGGCGTGCAGGAAACCGTCCTCGCCAATCTCGCAGTCCGCCCCGACCACCGAACCGGGCCCGACCACCACACGATCCCCCAGGCGAGCACCTGACTCGATCACCGCATTGGGGCCGATCGAGACGTCGGCACCCAGACTGGCGTCCTCGGCCACCACCGCACTGGGATGGATGCCCGGCTGGTGCGCGTCGGCCTGGGGGTCAAGCATGCGCGAAAGCTCGGCGTAGCCGAGGTAGGGATTGTCCAGCACCAGCGCTGGCACCGGGCAGGCGTCGAGATGGTCGGCGTGAAGCAGCACCGCCGCCGCCCGGGTGGACGGCAGGTCCTTCAGATAGGCGCGATTGGCAAGAAAGCTCACCTGATCGGGGCCGGCGTCCTTGAGCGTCGCAAGGCCAACGATACGTTGGCTGCCGTCACCGTGCAGGCGAGCGCCCAAGCGAGAGGCGATATCGGAGAGGTTTGGCTGTGTACGTGTCGATTTCATGTATGACCGTAATGCGGTGACGACGGAATTCGGGACAGGCGCTGTCGGCGATTCCCTCAGTACGTGTTGAGCAGCCGGGTGACCTCGGCCGTCAGGTCCGGCAGATCACGACCGCTGTGCAGGACACCGTCCGGTGTCACCAGCACCTCGACCTCGTGACGCTCGATGACCTGAGCGACCGCCTGGTCGACCCTGCCTTCCAGGCGACTTATCAAACGCTGTTCGGCTTCCTGGCGAGCCTCGAGGATATCACGTCTGAGGCGATCGAAACGCTGCCCTTTTCGCTGAAATTCCTGAACCCGTGAGGGGCTCGGCTGCCCTTCGGCAGCCGCCAGGTCGTCGGCCAGGGCCTCGAGCTCAAGGCGTAGCGTTTCGGCCTCGCGCTGCCAGGGTGCGACCTGTTGCTGCAGGCTCTGCATGGCACTGCGGGCGGCCTCGGTGTCGAGCACGGCGCGACGCCAGTCGAGCACCGCCACCTGGGACGCCGATGCCGACACCGGGCTGCTCAGTGCAGCGGCCAGCGCCAACCACACCAGCCAGCGGCGACGGCCGCCTGTCCTCATCAGAAGGTCTGACCCAGCGAGAACTGGAACACCTGGGTGTCGTCCTCGTCCTCGTCATTGAGCGGCTCGGCCACGCTGAAGGTCAGGGGACCCACCGGCGTCAGCCAGGAGACGCCCACGCCCACACTGTAGCGTATATCGCTGAATTCCACCCCGGAGTTGCACTTCTTGCGATCCTCGTCCTCGGACAGCACGTCGTAGCACTCGGTGAGGAAGGTGTTACCGGCATCGACGAACAGCGACGGCTGCACCGAGCGCTTGTCCTCGACGAACGGCATCGGGAAGATCAGCTCCATGCTGCCCTCGAGCAGCACGTTACCGCCGAGGGTCTCGTCATCACCGTCCTCACGTTCGGTGGTGAGCTGGCCAAGGGTGTTGTCGGTGAAACCACGCACCGAGCCCAGGCCACCGGCGAGGAAGTTCTCGTAGAACGGATAGGGATCGCTCGAATTGATGGCATCGGCGTAGCCCAGCTGGCCACTGAACTTCAACGACCAGGTCTGCTCTTCGTTGAACGGGAAGAAGTGCTTGGCCTGGGCCCTAGCCTTGTAGTACTCGGCGTCACTGCCGGGCACCCCGAGTTCCAGCGACAGCCGCTGGTAATTACCCGCCGTCGGCATGATGCCGCGGTTGAGGTCGTTGCGGGTCCAGCTGCCGGTGGCCGACAGGGTACTGGCGTCGTCACCCTCGTCGAGCACGTAACGCTTGATCTCCGACGGGGTGTCGTCGTAGGTGTCGATCTCGAGCTTCTCGATATTGGCGCCGAAGTTCATCCGCGTCAGCTCGTTGATCGGGTAGCCGAAGTTGATCCCGGCACCGAGGGCATCGGTGGAGTAGGTGGAGATGTCGGAATCTTCGTAGTCCGTGGCCCGGTAGTAGAAGTTGTAGCCGCGGGAGATGCCGTCCAGGGTCCAGTAGGGATCGGTGAAGCCGAAGTTGACGCTGGTGTAGGTATCACTCTTCTGGGCGCCGATGTTGACCCGGTTGCCGCTACCCAGGAAGTTGTTCTGGGACAGCGAGGCGCCGTAGATGACGCCGGCACTCTGGGAGAAGCCGAGACTCGCCGACAGCGAGCCTGAGGGCTGTTCCTCGACGGTGTAGGTGACGTCGAGCTGGTCGCTCTCGCCGGGGACCGGCTCGGTCTGCACCTGCACCTGCTTGAAGAAGCCAAGGCGCTCGAGGCGCTGGCGCGACTGGGAGATGGCCTCGGTGGAGGCTGGCGCGCTCTCCATCTGGATCATCTCGCGGCGCAGCACTTCATCCTTGGTGGTGGTGTTGCCGACGAACTGGATACGCCGTACGTAGGCGCGACGCCCCGGCGCCACCTGGAAGCTCAGGTCCACCGTCTCGCCGTCGCTGCGCACCTCGGGGATACCATTGACCTCGGCGAAGGCAAAGCCCTCGGCACCCAGGCGCGAGCGCATGGCCTCGGAGGACGCCACCACGTCGCTGCGCGAGAAGATATCACCGGATTCGAACTGCAGCAGCTCGCGGGCCTCGGCCTCGGCCACCTTGAGATCACCAACGAAGCTGATGTCGCCGACCCGGTAGCGATTGCCTTCATTGACGTTGATGGTGATGAAGATGCGCGACTTGTCCGGGCTGATCGATACCTGGCTCGAGGTGATCTCGAAGTTCACGTAGCCGCGGTCTAGGTAGTAGGAGCGCAGCCGCTCCAGGTCGCCAGCCAGCGCCTCGCGGGAGTACTCGTCGGCGGAGAACCAGCCGAAGAACAGACCGGGATCGTCCTCGAGCTCGAACTCGTCGAGCAGGATCTCGTCGGAATAGGCTTCATTGCCGACGATGTTGATCTGGCGGATCTTGGCGACCGCACCTTCATTGATGTTGATGTCGACCCGCACCCGGCCCTGGCCCACCGGCGTCAGCTCAGTGTCGATGCGTGCGCTGTAGCGGCCCTGGGACTGGTAGAGGCCTTCCAGCTCACGCTTCATCTCGTCGATGGTCGAGAGCTGCAGCACCTGGCCTTCGCTGATGCCGGCCTGCTTGAGGCCCGCACGCAGGTCCTCGTCGGGAATCTGGGAGTTGCCTTCGATATTCAGCGCCGAGATCGTCGGGCGCTCCTCCACCTGGATGATCAGGACGTCGCCTTCACGGGCCAGCTGGATATCTTCGAACAGTCCGGTGGCAAACAGCTGGCGAGCCGCTTCGGCCAGTTCACTGTCGTCCACTCGATCGCGAGCGTTGACGGGAAAAGCATTGAAGACGGAAGCCGCAGAGACCCGTTGAAGGCCTTCCACGCGAATGTCCGACACGGTGAAAGGGGCCGCGTGCGCCACCTGGGCACAGGCGGTCAAGAGTGTCGCCAATCCGATGGTCTTGATTTTCATGCAGTCGTTTCGCTCGCGTTGAGTCAGCGTACCTGTCCAGACAGGCACCTTATACATTTCTCCGCCTTACTGACAAGTTGGCGGCGGCGTCTCGCTTGGTGACGTCCCCGGCAAAGCGCGATTCACCTGGGCGCTCGTTGTTGCGCACGCACCACGTCGATGGCGGGGGCAACTTCTACCACAAGCGCATCACATCGAAGTACAGGGCCATGATCATCAGGGTGCCCACCAGCGCCAGCCCGACCTTGAGGCCAACGGCCTGGGTGCGCTCGGACACCGGGCGCCCACGTACCGCTTCGACCAGGTAGTACAGCAGATGGCCGCCATCGAGCACCGGAATCGGCAGCAGGTTGAGCACCCCAAGGCTGATCGACAGATAGGCCATGAAGTTGATGAAGCTCTCGAGCCCGGAACGCGCCGTGTCACCGGCGATCCGAGCGATGGTGATGGGCCCGGACAGATTGGTCGGCGAAATCAGGCCGACCACCATCTTGCGCACGGCGTCGAACGTCAGAAGCGTCATCTCGGCGGTACGTGAGGCCGCCTGCCCCACTGCGTCCAGGGGGCCGTAGCGGATTTCCCGCTGGTACTGCTGGGGCCAGTCTACCGGGGCAACGCCGGCACCGATATAGCCGATCTCGCTTCCATCATCCAGCCGGTTGATCCGCGGCGTCAGACTCAGCGCCTTCGACTCGCCGTTGCGCTCGACCTCCAGCGACAGCGTCTGGCCGGGTCGCGCTCTAACCCGCTCGACCAGATCAGGCCAGTCACTCACCGCGCGATCGTCGATACTCAGCACACGATCACCGGCTTGCAACCCTGCCTCGGCCGCGGGCTCCCCTTCCATCACCTGGCCGATGACGGCAGGCATGTCGGGACGCCAGGGGGCGATACCGAGCGTTGCCAGCGGCGCGGGCGGGTCCTGCCCCACCAGCCAGTTCTCGACCGGCGCGCGATAGCTGCGGGAGGCACTCGAGCCCTCCTCGCGGGCCTCGATCTCCAGGCTGCCACTGGCGCCGATGGCCGCCACCAGCTTGAGATTGACCTCGTCCCAGGAGCGCACCGTCTCGCCACCGATGGCGGTCAGCTCCATCCCCGACTCTAGGCCCGCTTCGGCCGCCGGCGTCTGCGGGGTGACGTCACCCACCACCGGCACCACCGTGGTAGTCCCGGCGACGAACAGCGCCCAGTAGGCCACCAGTGCCAGCAGGAAGTTGGCCAGCGGGCCCGCCGCAACGATGGCCATGCGGGCCCACACCGACTTGCGATTGAACGCCTGATCGAGCTGGTTCTCGGGCACCTCGCCTTCGCGCTCATCGAGCATCTTGACGTAGCCGCCCAGCGGAATCGCGGCGATGGCGAATTCGGTGCCATGGCGATCGAAACGCGACCACAGCGGGCTACCGAAACCCACCGAGAAACGCAGCACCTTGACCCCGCAACGCCGCGCCACCCAGAAGTGACCGAACTCATGGAAGGTGACCAGCAGGCCGAGTACGACGATCACGGCCAGAATATTTTGAATCAGGCCCACGCAAGCCTCCTTGGCTGTATCACGACGGCCGCCGTCGCCGCCGCTTCCCAGGCTCCGGCAGCGCCAAAGGCAAAAGGTTCAACCGGGTGCGCGATCATCACAACGCCTCCAGCCAGGCACGGGCACGCGCGCGGGCGTCATGGTCGGCGGCGAGTACCGCCTCCAGATCATCGGCACCACCACCGGGGGCACCTGCGCGCACCGCCTCGACCAGCCGGGGGATCTCGGTGAACCCAAGCCGCCCGTCGAGAAAGGCCTCGACCGCCACCTCATTGGCAGCGTTGAGTACCGCCGGCTGCAGCCCACCCTCGTCCATCGCCTCACGGGCCAACCGCAGGCACGGAAAGGCGGCCTCGTCGGCGGGTTCGAAGTCGAGCCTGGCCACCTGAAACAGGTCCAGCGCCTCGACCCCGGCCTCGATCCGCTCGGGCCAGGCCAGACCGTAGGCGATGGGGGTGCGCATATCGGGATTGCCGAGCTGCGCCAGCACCGAGCCATCGCTGTAGGCGGCCATGGAATGGATCACGCTCTGGGGGTGCACCACCACCTGGATCTGCTCGGGGCGGGCGTCGAACAGCCAGCAGGCCTCGATCAGTTCCAGCCCCTTGTTCATCAGGGTGGCGCTGTCCACCGAGATCTTGCGCCCCATGGACCAGTTGGGGTGGGCGCAGGCCTCATCCGGGGTCACCCGGGCCAGCCGCTCGGCATCAAAGCCACGAAACGGCCCGCCCGAGGCGGTCAGCAGCAGCTGAGTCACGCCGTGGCGCCCGAGTCCCCCACGATGCTGGCCAGGCAGACACTGGAAGATCGCATTGTGCTCGGAGTCGATGGGCAGCAGCGCCGCACCACTTTGCTCCACCGCTTTCATGAACAGGGCCCCGGACATCACCAGGGCCTCCTTATTGGCCAGCAGCACGCGCTTGCCGGCCCGCACCGCCGCCAGCGTCGGCAACAGGCCCGCCGCGCCGACGATGGCCGCCATCACCACCTCGGCCTCGGGGGCGCTCGCCACCTCGGCCAGAGCCGCTTCGCCGTGACGCACCTCGGTGGCAAGCCCGGCCTCTTTCAGCTGCGTGGCCAGCCAGTCGGCGTCGGTCGGCGTGCCGAGCACCGCCACGTCGGGACGATGGGTCAGGCACTGACGATAGAGGGCCTCGCGGGAGCGATGGGCGGTGAGAGCGTGGACCCGATAGCGGTCGGGGTGGCGGGCGATGACGTCCAGGGTACTGGTCCCGATGGAGCCGGTCGCACCGAGCACCGAGACGCCCTTGATGGTGGTCGAGGAGGTTTGGGACGAGGCAGAAACTGCAGATGCCGTCATGCTTGCACCAGCCAGGTAAAGAACAGGGCGAACACCGGGACCGCCGCGGTAAGACTGTCGATGCGATCGAGCACCCCGCCGTGCCCCGGCAACAGCGCGCTGGAGTCCTTGAGGCCGCGATGGCGCTTGAGCATACTCTCGAGCAGATCGCCGAGCACCGACACCAGGGTCACGCCGAGGGTCAACGCCACCAGCGCCAGACCGGCCGACAGCGACAGCTGCTGCCACAGCGCGAACACCAGCGCCAGCGCAGCGGTGACCGCCATGCCCCCATAGACGCCCTCCCAGGACTTGCCGGGGCTGACGTTGGGTGCCAGCTTGCGCCGCCCCAGGGCACGCCCGACAAAGTAGGCGCCGATGTCGGCACCCCACACCAGCAGCAGCACGAACAGAAGCCAGGCGCTACCGCTCTCGCGCAGCAGATTGAAGCCGACCCAGGTCGGCAGCAGCACCCAGGCTCCCATGGCCAGGCGCATCGCCCGCGAGGACCACTGATGGCTGCGCCCAGGATGACCGAGCACCCACCACAGATTCAGCGCCCAGCCCAGCGCGCCAATGACCAGCGGCCACAGCGCCAGGTGCTGGCCGAAATGCCACAGCAGCGCCATGCCAAGGGCCAGCACCAGCGGTGGCAGCAGGCGCGAGGCCCCGCGCTCGAGCCCCGCCAGATTGGCCCACTCCCAGCCCGCCAGCACCACGATGGCGGCGGTAAACAGAGCGAAGGGGCCGCCCTCCAGACCGAACAGCCCGGCCAGCGCCAGCGGCGCCAGCCAGGCTGCGGTGATGATCCGCTGTCTAAGCACCCTGGGCCTCGAGCTGTTCGTCGGTCATGCCGAAGCGGCGCTTGCGCCGGCAGAAATCCTCCAGGGCGTCGTCGAAGGCCTCGCCATCGAAGTCCGGCCACAGGACGGGCGTGAAGTACAGCTCGGCGTAGGCCAGCTGCCACAACAGGAAGTTCGAGATGCGCCGCTCACCGCTGGTGCGAATGCACAGATCCACCGGCGCGGCGTCACTCAGACTGACCTGATCGGCCAGCGCCTGCTCGTCGATGGCGCCGGGGTCGAGCTCGCCAGCGGCCACTCGCTCGGCCAGCCGCCGCGCAGCCCGGGCGATGTCCCACTGACCACCGTAGTTGGCGGCGATCACCAGGCGCAGCCCCTGGTTGTCGCAGGTCAGTCGCTCGGCCTCTTCGATGCGCTTCTGGATGGCCGAGGAAAACCCAGAGGTATCGCCGATCACCGACAACCGAATGTCATGCTCGTGCAGCTTCTTGACCTCACGCTTGAGCGCCATCAGGAACAGTTCCATCAAGGCGTTGACCTCGGCCGCCGGGCGCTTCCAGTTCTCGCTGGAGAAGGCGAACAGCGTCAGCGTCTCGATGCGGCGCTCCGCCGCCCGACGAATGACGGCCCTGACCGCTTCCACGCCGGCGTGGTGTCCACGCACTCCTGACAGGCCACGCGCCTTGGCCCAGCGATTGTTGCCGTCCATGATCACCGCCACATGGCGAGGCAGGCTCGCGGTCGGCGGTAACGGGCGGAGTTCGGGAGACGGCGTTGACTTCATGGTGTCTCGCATGACGGTTGAATCAGGCCCCGAGGCATCCCTGACCCGGGGAGTCCAGACAGTATGACCGATGGCGGAGTCGCCAGGGATCGCTGAACGGCGGTAGTACCCAACGGCCGACCGGCCACGCCAGGCGTGACCGCTCGGTATCGCGCCCCCTCCCGGCCGCACAGGCAGGCCAGTACGGGTATCGCCAGGGCGCCTCAGACCTGCATCAGGTCCTCTTCCTTGGCGGTCAGGGTCTTGTCGATCTCGGCGACAAAGCGATCGGTGATCTTCTGGATCTCGTCCTCGCCCTGACGCTCCTCGTCCTCGGAAATATCCTTGTCCTTGAGCAGCGCCTTGAGGTCGTTGTTGGCGTCACGACGCACGTTGCGGATCGCCACCCGGGCGTTCTCGGCCTCCTGACGCGCCTGCTTGATGTAGCCCTTGCGGGTCTCCTCGGTCAGCATCGGCATCGGCACGCGGATCACGTTGCCGGCAGACGCCGGGTTGAGGCCCAGGTCGGAGGTCATTATGGCCTTCTCGACCTTCGGCACCATGCTCTGCTCCCAGGGCACCACGGCCAGGGTGCGGGCGTCCTCGACGTTGACCGAGGCCACCTGGTTGAGCGGCATCATGGAACCGTAGTATTCGACCTGCACCGCGTCCAGAATGCTGGGATGAGCACGACCGGTACGAATCTTGTTCAGGTTGTGATGCAGCGACTCGACGGTCTTCTGCATTCTTGCTTCTGCGTCTTTCTTGATCTCGTTGATCACGATGTCACCCTCTGTGAATCAGCGTGCCTTCCTTGCCGCCCACCACCAGGTTGAGCAGGGCGCCAGGCTTGTTCATGTTGAAGACCCGGACCGGCATGTCATGGTCCCGCACCAGGCAAATCGCGGTCAAATCCATCACCCCGAGCTTCTGATCGAGGGCGTCATCATAGGACAGTTCGTCGTACTTCACGGCATCGTCGAACTTGACCGGATCCTTGTTGTAGACGCCATCCACCTTGGTGGCCTTGACCACCACATCGGCGTCGATCTCGATACCGCGCAGACAGGCGGCGGAATCGGTGGTGAAGAAGGGATTGCCGGTACCGGCGGAGAACAGTACCACGTCACCGGAGGTCAGGTAGCGAATCGCCGTGCGCCGATCGTAGTGCTCCACCACGCCGCTCATGGGAATGGCCGACATCACTCGCGAACGGATGTTCGAGCGCTCCAGCGCATCACGCATGGCCAGGGCGTTCATCACCGTGGCCAGCATCCCCATGTGGTCACCGGTCACGCGCTCCATGCCGGCCTCGTGCAGGGCGGCACCGCGGAACAGGTTGCCGCCACCGACCACGATACCGACCTGGACACCGATACCGACCAGTTGCCCGATCTCCAGCGCCATGCGGTCCAGTACCTTGGGGTCGATGCCAAAGTCGGCATCCCCGGTCAACGCCTCACCCGAGAGCTTCAGCAGGATGCGCTTGTACTTCGACACCGCGGCACGGGGCTTCTCGGACTTGGACAGGGGGGAAGAATCGACGCTGCTCATGGCATTTCTCCGCTTTGGGCTTGACTGGGTCGGGTGGCGGTCGGTCAGGCCGCGAGACACCCACCGCTGACGCATACACGAAGGCGTGCGCTTTCGCGCACGCCATCATTACACTGTGCAGGCACAGTTTGGAACCTTGGACCTTAGCTACGCTTGGCCTGTTCCATGACTTCCTTGGCGAAGTCGACCTCTTCCTTCTCGATGCCCTCGCCCACTTGAAAGCGAGTGAAGCCGACCACTTCACCACCGGCGGCCTTGACGAACTCGGCCACGCTCTGGTTCGGGTCCTTGACGAAGGGCTGCTCGGTCAGGCTGTTCTCGGCCAGGTACTTCTTCAGACGGCCCTGGACCATCTTCTCGGCGATCTGCTCAGGCTTGCCGGCCATGTCCGGCTGAGCCAGGATGATGGCCTTTTCCTCGTCGAGGGCAGACTGGGGCATGTCCTCGGGACGGGCCACGGTCGGGTTGATCGCGGCAACGTGCATGGACACGTCCTTGGCGGCTTCCTGGGTGCCGCCCTTGAGCTCGGTCAGCACGCCGATGCGGCCACCGTGCACATAGGCACCCACCAGGTTGCCTTCAGCGGCGTCGACGACGACGGCACGGCGCACGCCGATGTTCTCGCCGATCTTCTGCACCAGCTGCTCGCGGGCGGTTTCCAGCTCGCCTTCGGTCACCGCGGCCACGTCGTCGCTCTTGGCGGCGAAGAAGGCGTCGGCGATCTTGTCGGCGAAGGCCTTGAAGTTGTCGTCACGGGCAACGAAGTCGGTCTCGGAGTTGATCTCGACCATCACACCGTAGGCACCGTCTTCGGCCACACGAGTGACGACGACACCTTCAGCGGCGGTACGACCGGCCTTCTTGGCGGCCTTGAGACCGGAGTTCTTGCGCAGATCCTCGATGGCCTGCTCGATGTCACCGCCGGCTTCGGTGAGTGCCTTCTTGCACTCCATCATGCCGAGCCCGGTACGCTCGCGCAGTTCCTTGACCTGGGAGGCGCTGATAGCTGCCATGGTATTCACCTCTAAATGGTTCGACCTGGGTGTCGGAGAGACCCTCGGTATTACCGCGGGCCTGAAGTAGAGAAAAGGGGGCCACGGCCCCCTTTGCGCCTGTCCGGCGTGGATCGCTTGCGCGATCGGCTGGCCCAGGCGGGCCGAAGCTTACTCGGCAGCGGCAGCGGCGGCGTCGCCTTCGCTGTCGGTCACTTCGACGAACTCATCGGGGCGACCTTCCTTCGCACGGCCACAGGCATCGGCGATGGCCTTGACGTAGATCTGGATGGCGCGGATGGAGTCATCGTTGCCCGGGATCACGTAGTCGACGCCGTCCGGATCGGAGTTGGTGTCGACCACACCGATGACCGGGATGCCCAGCTTGTTCGCCTCGTTGATGGCGATGCGCTCGTGGTCGACGTCGATCACGAACAGTGCGTCCGGCAGGCCGCCCATGTCCTTGATACCGCCGATGGAACGCTCGAGCTTGTCCTGCTCGCGGGTGGCCATCAGGACTTCTTTCTTGGTCAGCTTCTCGAAGGTGCCATCTTCGTGCATGGTTTCGAGTTCGCGCAGACGCTTGATGGACTGACGAATGGTCTTGTAGTTCGTCAGCATGCCGCCGAGCCAGCGGTGGTTGACGAACGGCTGACTCACACGGTTCGCTTCTTCCTTGATGATCTTGCTCGCGCTACGCTTGGTACCGACGAACAGGATCTTGTTGTTGGAAGCGGCCATCTTCTCGACCACATCGATCGCCTCGTTGAGCGCCGGAAGGGTATGCTCGAGGTTGATGATGTGAATCTTGTTACGAGCGCCGAAGATGAACTTGCCCATCTTCGGGTTCCAGTAACGGGTCTGGTGACCGAAGTGTGCGCCTGCCTTGAGCAGGTCACGCATATTGACGTGTGCCATGGATGACTCCTGAAAATCGGGTTAGGCCTCCACGCACCCCATGGATCCGACCAGAGGTTTCCCTCAGGCACCCGGGACCATGTGTCGGTGCGTGTGTGTTTTCAAGGCGCGAGGCTCCGTCATGGAGACCTCTTCTACTGTTTGTCGCTCGCCAGCGGGCTATCCCGTTGCAGGCGATCGCAAGACCAGGGTCTCGACGAAAACACCAGCAAGGAACGGCGATTGCAGGAAAGCGCGCAGCTTTATACCATGGATGACCTTCGAATTGAAGTCGCCCAACGTCTCGCGCACCTCGACGCGTCCCTCCCCGGAGTCGCCGCGGTCATCGTCGCCGCGAGCCAGCGACTCGGCTCAGCCGCCTGCGCCGGGGCGACACCACCCAGACCGAGATTCCATGAACGTACCCATCAAGACGCCCGAAGAAATCGAGAAGATGCGCGAAGCCGGCCGCCAGGCCGCCAGTGTGCTGGAGATGATCGCCCCCCACGTGGAAGCCGGCGTCAGCACAGGCCACCTGGACAAGCTGTGCCACGACTACATCGTCAACGAGCTCGGCTCCACCCCGGCGCCGCTCAACTATCACGGCTTTCCCAAGTCGATCTGCACCTCGATCAACCACGTGGTCTGCCACGGCATCCCCGACGACAGCAAGAAGCTGAAGAAGGGTGACATCATGAACATGGACATCACCGTAAGGACCGCCGACGGCTACCACGGTGACTCCAGCGTGATGTTCATCATCGGCGAGACCATCCAGGGCGAGCGGCTGTGCCGGGTCACCCAGGAGTGCCTCTACCGCAGCATGGCGCTGGTGCGCCCTGGTGCCCGCCTGTCGGAGCTGGCCCGGGCCATCGAGAGCCACGCCAAGGCCAACGGCTATTCGGTGGTGCGTGACTTCTGCGGCCACGGCATCGGCGCCGGCTTCCACGAGGACCCCCAGGTACTGCACTATGACGGCTACGCCCCCGAGGCGGATATCGAACTGGCCGCCGGCATGTGCTTCACCATCGAACCGATGATCAACGTCGGCGACCATCGCACCAAGGTACTGCGCGATGGCTGGACCGCCGTGACCAAGGACAAGGGGCTGACCGCCCAGTGGGAGCACACCCTGCTGGTGACCGAGACGGGGGTCGAGGTGCTGACCGCCCGTTCCGACGAAGACCTGTCCTTCCTCGAGCGCTGAGAGCCCATGCTGCTGCACCACTATCGCTTCGCACCGGAATTCGAGCTGTTCGACTTCGACGACTTCGCTCGCCAGCTCGAGGGCCAGCGCTCCCCCATCGCGCCCTTCAAGGGCGCGCTCAAGGAGATCCAGTCGCGGCTGGACGAGCGCTTCCTCGGCGGCGCCGACATCCGCGACCTGGTGCGAGGACGGGCCTGGTGCCTGGACCAGCTGCTGGCGCTGGCCTGGGCGCGCCAGCCAGGCCTGGACGATGGTGTAGCGCTACTGGCGGTGGGTGGCTACGGCCGCGGTGAGCTGCATCCTCATTCGGACATCGATCTGATGTTCCTGCTCGAGGACGACGATGACACGCCCTACCGCGAGCCGCTGACCGCCTTCATCACCTTCCTGTGGGACATCGGTCTCGAGATCGGCCACAGCGTGCGCTCGCTCAACGACTGCGAGCGCGAGGCGAAGGCCGACGTCACCGTCATCACCAATCTGCTCGAGTCACGCACCCTGGCCGGCCGCGAGGCCCTGCGCCAGGCCATGCGCGAGCGCCTGTCCGGTGAGCGCATGTGGCCGGCAGACCGCTTCTTCGAGGCCAAGTGGCAGGAGCAGATCACCCGCCACTACCGCTTCAACAACTCCGAGTATCACCTCGAGCCGAACATCAAGAGCTCCCCCGGGGGGCTTCGCGATATCCAGATGATCGGCTGGGTGGCCAAGCGCCACTTCGATACCGAGTCCTACGAGGACGTGGTCGCCAAGGGCTTCATGAACGATGCCGAGCACCGCATCCTGAGCCAGGGGCAGGCCTTCCTGTGGCAGGTCCGCTACGCCCTGCACATGCTCACCGGGCGCGCCGAGGATCGGCTGCTGTTCGACCACCAGAACACCATCGCCGAGCTGTTCGGCTACCGCGACAGTCCCGAGCGCCTGGCGGTGGAACAGTTCATGAAGCGCTACTACCGCCATGTCACCGCCCTGGCCGGGCTCAACGACATGCTGCTGCAGCACTTCGATGAACAGATCCTGAGGCCCGATACCCCGATCAACGTGACCCCGCTGAACGAGCGTTTCGAGATCGCCGGCGGCTACATCCAGGTGCGCTCGCGGACCCTGTTCCGCGACCAGCCGGCGGCGCTGCTCGAGCTGTTCTACCTGATGGCCGAGCACCCCGAGATCGAAGGCGTACGCGCCGACACCATCCGCCTGATCCGCGACCATCGCCACCTGATGGACGACCGCTACCGCAACGACCCGCGTCACCAGGCGCTGTTCATGGCACTGTTGCGCTCCGGTGGCAATGTCGCCCGCCAGCTGCGCCGGATGAATCGCTACGGGGTGCTGGGCAAGTATCTGCCGGCCTTCGGCCAGGCGGTCGGCCTGATGCAGCACGATCTGTTCCATATCTACACCGTGGACGCCCACACACTGCGCCTGTTGAAGTGCCTGCACGGCTTCCGCAAGCCCGAGGCGAAGAAGGAGTTCCCGGTGGCGGCGACCCTGATCCACCAGGCGCCGAAGATGGAGATCCTGTGGATCGCCGGGCTGTTCCACGACATCGGCAAGGGCCGCGGCGGCGATCATTCGCTGATCGGCGCCCGCGAGGTCGAGGACTTCGCCGAACGCCACGGGCTCAGCCAGCGTGATACCCGGCTAGTCAGCTGGCTGGTGGAAAACCACCTGCTGATGTCGATGATCGCCCAGAAGCGCGACATCACCGACCCCGAGGTGATCCGCGACTTCGCCGCCAGCGTCGGCGACGAGACCCGCCTGGACTACCTGTACATCCTCACCGTGGCCGACATCACCGCGACCAATCCCACCCTGTGGAATGGCTGGCGCGCCTCGCTGATGCGCCAGCTCCACGCCGAGACCCGGCGGGCACTGCGACGTGGCCTCGAGAACCCGCTGGAGCGCGCCGACTGGGTCCGCGAGACCCGCGAGGAGGCGCACTCGCTGCTGGCCACGATCGGCGCCGACATGGCGAGGGTCGACGCCCTGTGGGAGTCGCTCGGCGAGGACTTCTTTCTGCAGTACGCCTCCAGCGAGGTGGTGTGGCAGACCCAGGGCATGCTGGCCCACGCCGGCAGCGAGCTGCCGCTGATCCTGATCAACGCGCCCACCGACGACATGGCCGAGGGCGGGACCAAGGTATTTATCCATACCCGTTCGGTGGATGACCTGTTCGCCGCCACCGCCGCCGCCATGGAGCAGCTCGGGCTGTCGATCCACGACGCGCGCATCGCCACCTCGCTCAATGACTGGACGCTGAACACCTTCATCGTGCTCGATGACCACGACAAGCCGATCCGCGACGCCAGCCGCCTCGAGGAGATTCGCCGCCACCTGGTCGAAGAGCTCGACGACCCGGACGACTACCCGACCATCGTCACCCGCCACACCCCGCGCCAGCTCAAGCACTTCAAGGTGGCCACCCAGGTGGCCATCGAACAGGACCCGGGTGGCGAGCGCACCCTGCTGGAGCTGACCGCACCGGACCGGCCCGGCCTGCTGGCTCGGGTCGGCAGTATCTTCATGGAGCAGGGCATCACCCTGTCGGCGGCGAAGATCGCGACCCTCGGCGAGCGCGTCGAGGACGTCTTCTACGTCACCGACCGCGAAGGCCGACCGATCACCGACCCCGAGCGCCAGCAGCAGTTGCGCGAACGGCTGATCGACGTCCTCAGTGTCTAGCGGCCCCGCCGAGCTGAGCTGAATCACACAGCAAGCGAAGCGCGTCGATTTGAGGCTGGTACGCCCCTTCCCTATAATCGATGCCCGGTCGCGCCCCGCGCCGACGGCACCCACTCCCGTGATGACAACGACGCCCCAAGGGCGCGCCTGGACCCCATGAACCCTGATCTCGACGCCTTGCAACCCTACCCCTTCGAGCGCCTGGCGGCGCTGAAGGCGGACCTGACGCCACCAGCCGACCTCGCCCATCGTCCGCTGACCATCGGCGAGCCACAGCATGCGCCCTACCAGGCGGCACTCGACGCCCTGACCCGACATCAGCATGACTTTGCCCGCTATCCGGCCATCGCCGGACTGCCCGAGCTGCGTCAGGCCATCGCCGACTGGGCCAGTAGCCGCTTCGGCCTGGACGGGCTCGACGCCGAGCGCCAGGTGCTGCCGGTCAACGGTACCCGCGAGGCCATCTTCGCCTTCGTCCAGGCCTGTCTCGATCGCTCACGCCCGGCGCGGGTGGCGGTGCCCAACCCCTTCTACCAGATCTACGAAGGCGCCGCCCTGCTGGCCGGCGGCACCCCGCTGTACCTCGACTGCCGTGCCGACAACGACTTCCGCCCGGATTTCTCGGCCGTCGACGCCGACACCTGGCGCCAGGTGCAGCTGGTGTTCTTGTGTTCGCCGGGCAACCCCACCGGCGCGGTGACCCCGATCGAAGAGTTCCAGCAGTTGATCGCCCTGGCCGACGAGCACGACTTCATCATCGCCTCCGACGAGTGCTACTCGGAGCTGTACCTGGATGAGCAGGCGCCACCACCGGGACTGTTGCAGGCCGCCGCCGCCATGGGGCGCCACGACTATCACCGCTGCCTGGTGTTCCACTCGCTGTCCAAGCGTTCGAACCTGCCGGGGCTACGCTCGGGCTTCGTCGCAGGCGATGCCGAGCTGATCAGCCGCTTTCGTCGCTACCGCACCTACCACGGCTGCGCCATGGCGCTGCCGATCCAGCAGGCCTCGATCGCCGCCTGGTCCGACGAAGCCCACGTGCGCGACAACCGAGACGCCTACCGCGCCAAGTTCGCCGCGGTCACCGAGATCCTCGCACCGGTGATGGACTTTCCCGCCCCCGAGGCTAGCTTTTATCTGTGGCCAGCGGTCCCCGACGGTGACGACGCCGCCTTCACCAGGCGACTCTACGCCGAGGCCCACGTCAGCGTCCTGCCGGGCAGCTACATGGGCAGAACCGGCAGCGACGGCACCAACCCGGGCGCCGGTCGGCTGAGACTGGCACTGGTGGACGAACTGGCCCCCACTCGGGAAGCGGCCGAGCGCATCCGCGACCTGCTCGCACGCGGCTGATCCCGACCGACGCCACGACCAACGAACATTGAGGACGGGCCCCATGCTGACGCTCTACGTGATCAAGAACTGCGATACCTGCCGCAAGGCCCAGAAGGCGCTGGACGGCAGCGGCCACCCCTACCAGGTCCATGACCTGCGCGCCGATGGCGTATCGGCGGCCCTGCTCGAGCACTTCCTCGAGTCGGTGCCGGTGCTGACCCTGCTCAACAAGCGCAGCACCACCTGGCGCCAGCTACCTGAGGACGACAAGAACGACGTCGACGCCAACAAGGCCCGCGAATTGATGCTCGCCAACCCGACCCTGATCAAGCGCCCGCTGCTCGACACCGGCGACGACATCCTGGTCGGCTATCGCGACGGCGACTACGACGACCTCTAATTTTTCGCCCCTCTTTGCGAATTCCAGTACCTACGAAAAGGACATACGGCATGCACAGCTTTGCACTCGGCATCGGCACCCAGAACACCCAGGGCGACTGGCTCGAGGTCTACTACCCGGCGCCGCTGCTCGCCCCCGACGCCAGCCTGGTAGAGGCCGCCGCCCGGGTACTCGACGCGCCCCAGGGCGCCGCCGCCGTCAGCTTCCTGCCGGAACACTGCCAGGCCCTGGCCGACGCCCTGCGCGACGCCGGCCACCCGGAGCAGGCCGAACTGGCCGCCAGCCTCAGCGCCAGCCAGCGTCCGCTGGTGGCGACCTTCATCAGTGAGGACCTGCCGCCCCAGAGCGCCCCGGAGGTCTACCTCAAGCTGCACCTGCTGTCCCATCGCCTGGTCAAGCCGCACCAGCTCGACCTCACCGGCATGTTCGGTCTGCTGCGCAATATTGCCTGGAGCAGCGAAGGCGCCATCGACATCATCGAGCTGCCGGCACGCCGCCTCAAGGCCCGCCTGGAAGGTCGCACCCTGTCGGTGGACTGTGTCGACAAGTTCCCCAAGATGACCGACTACGTGGTGCCCAATGGCGTGCGCATCGCCGACACCGCACGGGTGCGTCTGGGCGCCTACCTGGGCGAGGGCACCACGGTGATGCACGAGGGCTTCGTCAACTTCAACGCCGGCACCGAAGGCCCGGGCATGATCGAGGGCCGTATCTCGGCCGGCGTGGTGGTCGGCAAGGGCTCCGACCTGGGCGGTGGCTGTTCCACCATGGGTACCCTGTCAGGTGGCGGCAACATCATCATCTCGGTGGGTGAAGGCTGCCTGATCGGCGCCAACGCCGGTATCGGTATCCCGCTGGGCGACCGCTGCACCGTCGAGGCCGGGCTCTACATCACCGCCGGCGCCAAGGTCACCCTGCTCGATGACCAGGGCCAGGAGGTACGCACCCTGGCGGCCCGCGAACTGGCCGGCCAGGACGATCTGCTGCTGCGTCGCAACTCGACCAACGGCCGTATCGAGTGCCTGACCAACAAGAGCGCCATCGCCCTCAACGAAGCGCTGCACGCCCACAATTGATCCCGAGCGCGGCGGCCCTGGCCGCCGCCTTTCTTCGAGACCGCTATGCCGACTACCGACTTGCCTGCACCGACCGACGCCCCCGCGACCACCGAGACACTCTCGCCCACCCTGGAGCTTGCCCTCGAGCTGTTGCGGCGTCCTTCGGTGACCCCGGACGACATGGGCTGCCAGGCGCTGATGATCGAACGCCTCGAGCGCCTGGGCTTCAACATCGAGTCGCTGCCCTTCGGCGAAGTGGAAAACTTCTGGGCGGTGCACGGTCACCACGGCCCGGTACTGGCCTTCGCCGGCCACACCGACGTGGTACCCACCGGACCCGAGCACCAGTGGCAGACCCCGCCCTTTGCCCCGATCATCGATGATGACGGCATGCTGCGCGGTCGCGGCGCCGCCGACATGAAAGGCAGTCTGGCCGCCATGGTCACGGCGGTGGAGCGCTTTGTCAGCGCCCACCCCGATCACCCCGGACGCATCGCCTTTCTGATCACCGCCGACGAGGAAGGCCCGGCGGTGGACGGCACTCGTGCGGTGGTCGAGCACCTGCGCGAGCGCAACGAACGCCTCGACTACTGCATCGTCGGCGAGCCCTCTTCCACCGAGCGCCTGGGCGACGTGATCAAGAACGGCCGGCGCGGCTCGCTGGGCGGCGTGCTCAAGGTCCGCGGCATCCAGGGCCACGTGGCCTATCCTCACCTGGCGCGTAACCCGATTCACCAGATCGCGCCGGCGCTGGACGCCCTCGCCAACGAACACTGGGATGCCGGCAACGACTGCTTTCCTGCCACCAGCTTCCAGATCTCGAACCTGCGCGCCGGCACCGGTGCCACCAATGTGATCCCGGGCGAGGTCGAGGCCACCTTCAACTTCCGTTTCTCCACCGAGACCACCGACGCCGAGTTGCGCGAGCGCACCGAGGCCATCCTGCGTGGCTTCGACCTGGACTTCGAGATCGACTGGACGCTCAACGGCCAGCCCTTCCTGACCCGCGAAGGGGCGCTGGTCGACGCCGCCGTGGCCGGCGTCCGCGACGTCACCGGCACCACCCCGGTGCTGTCCACCTCCGGCGGTACTTCCGACGGTCGCTTCATCGCCACCCTAGGCGCCCAGGTGGTGGAACTTGGCCCGCTCAACGCCACCATCCATAAGGTCGACGAGCGCGTGCGCGCCGCGGACCTGGATGACCTGAGCCGGGTCTACGAAGCCATCCTGACGCGGCTGTTCGCCGACGCAAGGAGCTGAAGTGATGACCGAGCGCTACCCGGATATCGAGATCTATCTTGGCGAGGCCAGCGCCGAGCGCATCGGCGAGTGGCTCGGCGCCACCCTGAATGCCCCGCCGCTGACCCCCTGCGGCAAGCTCAAGTGGCGCACCGAAGGTCACCTCGATGGTGCCGCCATTCCCGTGTTGCTGGTCGGCAAGGCCGCCGATGGCTTCGCCAGCCTTTGGCTCGACAGCGGCCAGTCCCCCTGGCCCACCGACGCCGACTTCGCCAGGGCCGCCGCCCTGGCGCTGGACTGCGAGGTGCGCTGCTCGCTGGGCGGCTGGCAGCCCGGCGACGACCCCGACCGCTTCCTGCAGGTGTTACCCGACGGCAGCGAATCGGCCATCGACTGGCCCGACTCGGGACACTGACGAGGCGCTCCCAGCTGGGCCCTGACAAGGGTCCTGCAACGGGCGCAGAGCCGGGCACTGAAACGAGCGCAGAGACAGACCCGCGGCGCCACAAACGACGACGCCCCGCACTAGGCGGGGCGTCGTGGCAATGGCGAGAGCATCGCGTTCAGGTGATGACGGTGACGTCGTCGGCCTGCAGGCCGCGCTCGTTCTCGATCACGTAGTAGCGTACTCTCTGGCCTTCGGCCAGGGTGCGATGGCCCCGGCCGCGGATGGCACGGAAGTGAACAAAGACGTCCTCGCCCCCGTCACGGGTGATGAAGCCGTAGCCCTTGTTGACATTGAACCACTTGACCTCGCCGATCTCGCGATCGTCATCCTCGACCTCGGCCAGGTTGACCAACCTTGGCGTCAGGGCATTGAGGGCCAGGGTGGCGACCAGCAACAAGCCAAAGACCGCTCCGGCAGCGGCAAGGTAGCCATGCAGCAGTGCCTCCTCGGCGATGGCGCCGTGCAACTCCTCGACGGACAGCCCGGTCACCAGGCTGACGGCAAGAGCAATCAGCAGCGGTGCAGGCGCGGCCAACAGCAGACTGATCACACAACAACGAACGAATACCCTTTTTTTCATGGACGTGAAAAACTCTCTTCTTATGGTGAAAACAGGTGGAATGACCATGGGATCTGCGGCCATGCACGATACACAGACGAGATCCTTCCGCCACGACTTCTCGAAAAAAGCCCAAGGCAGGCAGTTGACACGATGAACAGTGACACACCGCAACATGAGTCTATCACGGGTATTGACAAGTCGTCCGCCGATCTAGCAAAGCGTGTCGAAGAACTGGAGAGCCGTCTGGCCTACCAGGAACACTGGCTGGACAGCCTGGACGCCACCATCGCCGGCCAGGAGCGCCGAATGATGGAGCTGGAACGCATCAATCGCCTGATGCAGGAAAGGCTACGCGAACTGGCGGCCAGCAACGACCGCGGACTGGGCGATGCCCCGGGCCCCGAGGACGAGTTGCCGCCACACTATTGAGGCGCGGCCCGGCGGACAAGACAGGACAGCTCCGCCGTTGCTCCCCCGGCCGATGCCATCAACAAGAACACCGCCAGGCGTTTGCCTGGCGGTGTTTTTTGTATCAGATCGATATCGATGCTGCCGGCTGTGCAGCTGTATCGCGCCTGACGATAGCGTCAGTCGAGGCTGTCCAGGTAACGCTCGACGTCCAGCGCTGCCATGCAGCCGCTGCCGGCTGAGGCAGTGATATCGCGCATGACGATAGCGTCAGTCGAGGCTGTCCAGGTAACGCTCGACGTCCAGCGCCGCCATGCAGCCGCTGCCGGCTGAGGCAGTGATATCGCGCCTGACGATAGCGTCAGTCGAGGCTGTCCAGGTAACGCTCGACGTCCAGCGCCGCCATGCAGCCGCTACCAGCCGAGGTGATCGCCTGACGATAGACGTGATCCATGACGTCGCCGGCGGCGAACACACCGGGCACGCTGGTGGCGGTGGCATTGCCCTCGAGGCCTGACTTGACCTTGATATAGCCGCCTGCCATCTCGAGCTGGCCCTCGAAGATGCCGGTGTTGGGGCTATGACCGATGGCGATGAACACGCCGGGTGCGGTGATCTCGCGGGTCGAACCGTCCTCGACCGCCTTGAGCCGCGCACCGGTGACTCCGGTGTTGTCCCCCAGCACCTCGTCCAGGGTGTGGTTCCAGATCAGTTCGACGTTGCCGTTCTCGGCCTTCTCGAACAGCTTGTCCTGCAGAATCTTCTCCGCCCTGAGGCTGTCGCGGCGGTGCACCAGGGTGACCTTGGAGGCGATATTGGACAGGTAAAGCGCCTCTTCCACGGCGGTGTTGCCGCCGCCCACCACGATCACTTCCTGGTTGCGATAGAAGAAGCCGTCGCAGGTGGCGCAGGCCGACACGCCCTGGCCCATGAACTGCTGCTCCGAGGGCAGCCCCAGGTAGCGCGCACTGGCCCCGGTAGCAATGATCAGGGCGTCGCAGGTGTAGGTGCCGTTGTCGCCCTTCAAGGTGAAGGGACGTTCGCGCAGTTCCACCTCGTGGATATGGTCGAACAGCACCTCGGTATCGAATCGCTCGGCGTGACGGCGCATGCGCTCCATCAGCTCCGGCCCCTGGACACCGGCGTCGTCGCCTGGCCAGTTGTCCACGTCGGTGGTGGTGGTCAACTGACCGCCTGTCTGCATGCCGGTGATCAACAGCGGCTTGAGATTGGCCCGCGCAGCGTAGACCGCCGCACTGTAGCCGGCAGGCCCCGAGCCCAGGATGATCAGACGTTCGTGGCGCACTTCGCTCATGGCTACCTCACAAGACTAACTTGACTAAGCCGGGGGCTCCCCTGGGGGGCCGCGACGCTAAAGGAAAATGGATTCGATGATGACGGCGACGCAGCGTCGTCATGAGCCAATCCACCAGAAACTCGGGTCGACAGGGTGGCGGTCTGCCGCGCAAGGGTCTGTCGCGACTGGCCAGCACACCAGCATGCCGAGGATATACGCAACGGGGCGGCCAGGCCGCCCCGTCGTGACACTGCTCGGGCTGTCCCGAGTCGGCTCACCTGGCGGTGAGCGCTGGCAGCGTCTTACAGCTCGCTGGAGTGAGTACCCAGGTACTTGGCGACACCTTCAGCGGTATCCTTCATGCCTTCCTGGCCTTCGTCCCAGCCAGCCGGGCAGACTTCGCCGTGCTTCTGGTGGTGCTGCAGGGCCTTGACCATACGCACCATCTCATCGACGTTGCGGCCCAGCGGCAGGTTGTTGACCACCTGATGCTGCACCACGCCGTCCTCGTCGATCAGGAAGGAGGCGCGCAGGGCGACACCGGCTTCCGGATGCTCGATGCCGTAGGCCTGGGTGATCTCGTGCTTGACGTCGGCCACGATCGGGAAGCCGACCTCACCGATACCACCGGCGTCCGGGCTAGTCTTGCGCCAGGCGTAGTGGGTGAACTGGGAATCGATGGAGACACCGATCACCTCGACACCCAGATCCTTGAACTGCGCCAGACGGTTGTCATGGGCGATGATCTCGGACGGGCACACGAAGGTGAAGTCCAGCGGCCAGAAGAACAGCACGCGCAGCTTGCCGTTGCTGTCGGACAGCTTGAAGTTCTCGACGATTTCGCCGTTGCCGGTGACGGCGGCGGCTTCGAAATCGGGAGCTTGACGTCCTACCAGTACGCTCATGAAAGTCTCCTTGGAGTAGTGAAACGTGAGGGTTCAAGAATCAGGGGCAAATACCGGATGTCACCCTAGGCCAGCGAACCACACCGGGCCAATCGACCTGGGCCATCGACCCGATAGTCGCCGGCTATTGTCACCCGACGGCGATGACGTCGCAATGACGCCGTCATCGACATCCGCCAGGCTCGAATGAGATCGTTACGCGGCCCACAGCGGCGCATGACACTTCCATCACATGAGCCCTGTCACATGACCTCGTCATCGTCGCCGGCGACCACCGAGACGATATCCTCGGTCACCGCATCCACCTCGATACGGTAGTGGATCGGCGCACAGCACTGGGGGCAGTCTTCCCAGGTCTCGTGGCTGCCCTGGGAGGTGTCCACCACCAGCTCGATATGGGCATCGCAGTAGGGGCAATCAAGCCGCCAGCTCGGCAGCGTCTGTTCGTGCACGATGCACCTCCCCTCTGGTCGCGATCGACGTGAACCTTCACCATGGGGGTGACCCGACAGCCTTTCAAGGCGTGATCCGGCATCCGTTTACACGTCAACGGTTGAAGAACACAACTATGATGACCAAGTACCACTACTAGTACCACCAAGGGATCGATATTGGCCCCGCGCCGATCCCAGCGAACCTGGACCGTTCGATTCAATGCCTCAGGAGGACAGCATGAGTAGCGATTCCCTACCGGATACCCGTCGCACGCTAGATGTAGGCGGAACTCAGTACGACTTCTACAGCCTGGCCCAGGCTGCCGAGGACCTTGGCGATATTCAGCGTCTGCCGATGACGCTCAAGGTACTGCTGGAAAACCAGCTACGCTTTGCCGACGATGAGAGCGTGTCCAGAGAAGACCTTCAGGCGCTGGTGGACTGGCAGAAGGAAGGCCGCTCGGACCGCGAGATCGGCTACCGTCCCGCCCGCGTGCTGATGCAGGACTTCACCGGCGTGCCGGGGGTGGTCGACCTGGCCTCGATGCGTGCCGCGGTGGAAAAACTCGGTGAGCAACCGTCGAAGATCAACCCGCTGTCACCGGTCGATCTGGTCATCGACCACTCGGTGATGGTCGACAAGTACGGCGACCCGTCCGCCTTCAAGGACAACGTGGCGCTGGAGATGGAGCGCAACCGCGAGCGCTACGAGTTCCTGCGCTGGGGCCAGCAGGCCTTCGACAACTTCCGCGTGGTGCCGCCGGGCACCGGCATCTGCCACCAGGTCAACCTGGAGTACCTGGGCAAGACGGTGTGGACCCGGGAAGAGGACGGCAAGACCCTGGCCTACCCGGATACCCTGGTCGGCACCGACTCCCACACCACCATGATCAACGGCCTCGGCGTACTCGGCTGGGGTGTCGGCGGCATCGAGGCCGAGGCCGCCATGCTCGGCCAGCCGGTGTCGATGCTGATCCCCGAGGTCATCGGCTTCAAGCTGACCGGCAAGCTCAGAGAAGGCATCACCGCCACCGACCTGGTACTCACCGTCACCGAGATGCTGCGCAAGAAAGGCGTGGTCGGGAAGTTCGTCGAGTTCTACGGCGACGGCCTCAAGGACCTGCCCCTGGCCGACCGCGCCACCATCGCCAACATGGCCCCGGAGTACGGCGCCACCTGCGGCTTCTTCCCGGTGGACGACGAGACCTTGAACTACATGCGGCTGTCCGGCCGCGACGACGACCAGATCGCCCTGGTCGAGGCCTACTCCAAGGAGCAGGGCCTGTGGCGCGAACCCGGCCACGAGCCGATCTTCAGCGACACCCTGGGACTCGACATGGGTGACGTCGAGGCCAGCCTCGCCGGTCCCAAGCGGCCCCAGGACCGTGTCGCCCTGAGCCAGCTCGCCACGACCTTCGAAAAACTGATGGAGGACGAGGGCAAGTCGGCCAAGGACAGCCGCGACGACAAGATGGGCTCCGAGGGCGGCCAGACCGCGGTCGGCGTCGAGCGCAGCTATCGTCACGCCGACAGCCAGGACGTCAACTACAAGGGCGAGGACTTCAGCCTGGACCCCGGCGCGGTGGTCATCGCTGCCATCACCTCGTGCACCAACACCTCGAACCCCAGCGTGATGATGGCCGCAGGCCTCTTGGCCCGCAAGGCCAAGGAGAAGGGCCTGGCCACCAAGCCCTGGGTCAAGACCTCGCTGGCTCCCGGCTCCAAGGTGGTCACCGAATACCTGGCCGCCGCCGGCCTGCAGGACGACCTCAACGCCCTGGGCTTCAATCTGGTGGGCTATGGCTGCACCACCTGCATCGGCAACTCGGGCCCGCTGCCCGAGCCGATCGAGGATGCGGTCAAGACCGGCGACCTGACGGTGGCCTCGGTACTGTCCGGCAACCGCAACTTCGAAGGCCGGGTGCACCCGCTGGTGAAGACCAACTGGCTGGCCTCACCGCCCCTGGTGGTGGCCTTCGCCCTGGCCGGTAATGTGCGCTGCGACCTGGACAATGACCCCATCGGTGAAGGCAGCGACGGCGAGCCGGTCTACCTCAAGGACATCTGGCCCACCCAGGCCGAGGTCGCCGAGGCGGTGGAGAAGGTCAACACCGAGATGTTCCGCAAGGAATACGCCGAGGTGTTCGACGGCGACGAGGTGTGGAAGGCCATCAAGGTGCCGGAAAGCGAGGTCTACGAGTGGGACGACAACTCGACCTACATCCAGCACCCGCCCTTCTTCGAGGGCATGGGCAAGGAGCCGTCCAAGGTCGAGGACGTCAAGGACGCCCATGTACTGGCCATGCTCGGCGACAGCGTGACCACCGACCACATCTCGCCGGCCGGCGCGATCAAGCCCGACAGCCCGGCGGGCCGCTACCTGCAGGAGAACGGCGTCAAGCCGGTGGACTTCAACTCCTACGGCTCGCGGCGCGGCAACCACGAGGTGATGATGCGCGGCACCTTCGCCAACGTGCGCATCCAGAACGAGATGCTCGATGGCGTGGTCGGTGGCGAGACTCGCCACGTGCCCAGCGGCGAACAGATAGCGATCTACGACGCCGCTATGAAGTACCAGGAGGAAGGCACCCCCCTGGTGGTGGTGGCCGGCAAGGAGTACGGCACCGGCTCCTCCCGCGACTGGGCGGCCAAGGGCACCCTGCTGCTCGGCGTGCGCGCCGTGCTGGCGGAGTCCTACGAGCGCATCCACCGCTCCAACCTGATCGGCATGGGCGTGGTACCGCTGCAGTTCCCCGAAGGAGAGGATCGCAAGTCACTCGGCATGACCGGCGACGAGACGGTCTCCATCGAGGGCCTCGACAGCCTCGAACCCGGCGGCAAGGTCAAGGTGACCATCAAGGGCGACAAGGGTGAGAAGACCCTCGACGCCCTGTGTCGCATCGACACCGCCAACGAGCTCGAGTACTACCGCCACGGCGGCATCCTGCACTATGTGCTGCGCAAGATGATCGGCGCCGCCTGATCACCCGGCGGGCCCAGGCCCGCCACACAGACGGCCGGCGCATCGCACTGGCCGTCACACCGAGACCTCGCCCACCGGCGAGGTCTTTTTTTGGCACTTCGCCGACCTGCAGAAACCAGGCTGGGCGTGAGATTAAGGTAGGCAGTTTTCAGGCACAGGGGACTGAACGGGCATGTCTTGACACCTCGCTCGGTACCGCCACAGGAGCAGTTTCAAATAATGGCTTGCAAGCCCTTATCAGCGATGACGTTGAGCAGCTTGAGCGCAGGGCCGGCCGGACGCGTTTCGCCCTGCTCCCACTTGCGCACCGTCGAGGCAGTGGTGTGCAGGTGATGGGCGAACACCGGCTGGCTGAAATTCAACGCCTCACGTAGACGCTTGATGTCACCGGCACTGAACTCGCGCACCGGTGGAGGACACATGGTGTCAAACTGACGCATGGTTACCTTGCTGATCGCGCCAGCGTCTTGCAATGCGGCCAACTCGCCGCGCAAGGATTCAATGATTTTGCTCGTCACAACGCACCTCCAGTAGAACACCCGCTTGCAACGCCTTTGCCAACTGCTCGGGGGAAAGTTCTAGAAATAGCTTGCCAGCATATTGGAGCGCTTTTTTCTCGTCCCGCGTGATGTTCGACTTGTCGCTTTTCGGGAACCCATGCAGGAATACATAACGTTGACCAAGACGGGCTGATAACAAGGTACGGTAGCCACCGCTTTTGCCTGCACCAGGGCGGGCAACCCGCTTCTTGTATAAGTGGCCACCCAGGTCAGCATCAATCAATCCGCTTTCCATTTCCTGGACTGCCTTGCACAGGGCCTCATCGGACAACTTCTCGCCCGACTGCCACCGCGCAAAGTCCCGTCGTTTCAAGACGTCGATACACTCATCCTCATTCACCTCACCCAACTATACCCGTAACGGGCATGGCTGTCTAGAGCAAGCCGCCCCAAGACACCTGGCCGGTTGATACAGAAGCCTCTTTGCTACCCGGGCCCGCTGGGCGACTGGCGGCTCTCCATCAAAGCCACAGCCGACTTGCATCCTTCTCTGGTGTCTACTCAGTGCTCAAGAAAGTAAAAACCCCGCCTTGTGGCGGGGTTCAGTGATCGCTTGAACGCGCGGACGCCTAGAAGGCGCGGCGACGATAGTCGCGATAGTTGGGCATCCAGCAGCTCTTTTCGATGTCGCGGCGCAGCTTGGTACCGTCGCTCTTGAGCGCCACGCCCTCGTGCTGGGCCTGGGCCGCCACGTCGAAGGCGATCGACTTGGAGATCTCGCGGATGCGTGACAGCGCCGGCAGCATGGCACCCTCGCCCTCCTTGACGATCGGTGCCTCCCGGGCCAGAGCCCGTGAGGCCGCCATCAGCATCGCATCGGTGACGCGGCGTGCACCGCTTGCCACCACCCCGAGGCCGATCCCCGGGAAGATGTAGGCGTTGTTGCACTGGGCGATGGGAATGCGACGACCGTTGATCTCGACCGGCGCGAAGGGACTGCCGGTAGCCACCAGGGCGTCGCCGTTGGTCCACTCGAGCACGTCGGAGGGGATCGCTTCGGCCCGCGAAGTGGGGTTGGACAGCGGCATGATCAGCGGCATCTTGCAGTTGGCGTGCATCGCCTTGACCACCGCCTCGGTGAAGATACCCTTCTGGCCACAGACGCCGAGCAGCACCGTCGGCTGAACCTGCTTGACCACCTCGAGCAGCTCCTGCCCCTCCCAGCCCTCGACCATACCGGCCGGGTGGGCAAGGCGGCGCTGGAAGTCACGCAGCCAGGTCTGGTCGTCCGTCACCAGGCCCTCGCGATCGACCATGTAGACCCGCTCGCGGGCCTGGGACTCGGTCAGGCCTTCGGCCATCATCGCCACCACCACCATCTCGGCGATGCCGCAGCCGGCGGAGCCGGCGCCCACGAACACCACCCGCTGACGGGCCATGCCCTCGCCACGTGCCTGGCAGGCCGCCATCAGGGTGCCGACGCAGACCGCAGCGGTGCCCTGGACGTCATCATTGAAGCAGCATAGCTCGTCACGATAGCGCTCCAGCAGCGGCATGGCGTTGGCCTGGGCAAAGTCCTCGAACTGCAGCAGTACCTTGGGCCAGCGCCGCTTCACCGCCTGCATGAAGGCATCGATGAACTCGTCGTATTCTTCCTGGCTGATACGCGGGTGGCGCCAGCCCATGTAGCGCGGGTCGTCCAGCAACTGCTGGTTGTTGGTACCGACGTCGAGCATGATCGGCAGGGTATTGGCCGGGCTGATGCCACCACAGGCGGTGTACAGCGACAGCTTGCCAATGGGGATGCCCATGCCGCCGATGCCCTGGTCACCGAGGCCGAGGATGCGCTCACCGTCGGTGACCACGATCACCTTGACGTTGTCCTTGGTGGCACTGCGCAGGATGTCGTCCATGTACTCGCGGTCGGGGTAGGAGATGAACAGCCCCCGATGGTTGCGATAGATATTGGAGAACTCCTCACAGGCCTTGCCGACCGTGGGGGTGTAGATGATCGGCAGCATCTCCTCGAGATGCTCGGAGACGAGGCGGAAGAACAGCGTCTCGTTGTCGTCCTGGATCGCCCGCAGGTAGATATGGCGGTCCAGGTCATTCTGGCACTGCTGGTACTGGTGATAGGCACGCTCGACCTGTTCGTCGATGGTCTCGACGTTCTGCGGCAAGAGGCCGATCAGGTTGAACTGCAGGCGCTCCTTCTGGGTGAAGGCGCTGCCCTTGTTGAGCAGCGGCATCTCCAGCAGAGAGGGTCCAGCGTAGGGAATATAGAGGGGACGCTTGGGTTCTGTGCTCATCTCTCGTCTCGTTTGGTGACTCGGTCAAGGGACTCTGGCGAGTCCGGGCACTCTTCTCGGTACCCTTGGGGAAACACTGACGACATCGCCCGTGCGCGATGCACCGGGCTCAGGCGGCGCCTGCCTGACAAGGCGTTATACCATTCTTCCTTTGTGCCCACTCTAGCACGCCGTCGAGAAAGCCCCGCAAAAGCGGGCCCTCAACGCAGGGCCCATGCGCACTTTAGCTCAGACAAGAGCGACTCGACGATGAGACGCGTAGGAAACGGCTCAAACGAAGCGACCAAGCCCCGCGGCGACACGCAGCCGATCCATCAGCGGGGCAGCCTCGGCACGGGCACGCTCGGCCCCTTGAAGCAGCACCGTCTCGATATGGCCCGGATCTTCCATCAGCGCCTGGTAACGCTCACGCGGGGCGCGCAGCTGTTCGTTGAGGTGTTCGAAGACCCGGTTCTTGGCGTCCCCCCAGCCGATGCCCGCTGCGTAGTCATCACGCATGGCCTGGGTTTCCTCGGCGCTGGCGAAGGCCGAATAGATCTGGAACAGGGTGCAGGTGCCGGGATCCTTGGGCTCGCCGGGCTCCAGCGAGTTGGTCTTGATCTTGCGCACCAGCTTGAGCAGCTTCTTTTCCGGCACGAACAGCGGGATGGTGTTGTTGTAGCTCTTGGACATCTTGCGACCGTCGAGGCCACCCAATACCTGGACCCGCTCGTCCACCACCGCCTCGGGCAGGGTGAAGAAGTCACCCTTGTAGAGATGATTGAAGCGCCCGGCCATGTCTCGGGCCATCTCGATGTGCTGGATCTGGTCGCGTCCCACCGGCACCTTGTTGGCCTGGAACATCAGGATGTCGGCTGCCATCAGCCCCGGATAGCCGAACAGGCCCATGGTGACGCCCTTGTCCGGATCCTGGTTGCCGGCTTCGTCGTTCTCCGCCACCGCCGCCTTGTAGGCGTGGGCGCGGTTCATCAGGCCCTTGGCACAGACGCAGGACAGCATCCAGGTCAGCTCGGGAATCTCGGGGATATCGGACTGGCGATAGAAGATGGCGTTGTCGGTGTCCAGCCCCAGCGCCATCCAGGTGGCGGCGATCTCGAGGCGCGACTGCTGGACCCGCTGCGGGTCCTGACACTTGATCAGCGCGTGCAGATCGGCGAGGAAGTAGTAGGACTGCACGTTGGGATCGAGGCTGGCCTCGATCGCCGGCTTGATGGCCCCGACGTAGTTGCCCAGATGGGGGGTACCGGTGGTGGTGATACCGGTCAGCACCCGGGTCTTGTCGGAAGCGGTGGTCGTTGCGGACATGGACGGCACTCTAGTATCGGCAAATGCCCGCTATGGTAACGCCAAGGCCTGTGGATGGCGACCGGGGCGACAGCGCCGCCCCGGCCGACCCTTGGCCAATCACATCAGCCGAGCACGCTGTCCACGCTGGTCACCGGCAGCGAGAAGGCCTCCCCTACGGCTGCGTAGGTGAGCTGGCCGTCATGGACATTGAGACCGGCGGCGAAGTGACGATCCTCACCGAGCGCCCGGCGCCAGCCCTTGTCGGCCAGTGCCACCACGAACGGCTGGGTGGCGTTGGTCAGGGCCTGGGTCGAGGTACGCGCCACCGCACCCGGCATGTTGGCGACACAATAGTGCACGACGCCGTCCACCACGTAGGTCGGCTCGGCGTGGGTGGTGGGCCTGGAGGTCTCGAAGCAACCGCCCTGATCGATGGCTACGTCCACCAGCACCGCCCCCGGCTTCATTTCCGACAGCATGGCGCGGTTGATCAGCTTGGGCGCCGCCGCCCCCGGGACCAGCACCGCCCCGATGATCAGGTCCGATTCGCGCACCGCTTCTTCCAGTGCATCGGCGCAGGAAAACACCGTCTTCATGCGCCCCTGGTAGCGATCATCCAGGGTCTCGAGGCGCGGGATCGACTTGTCCAGCACGCTGACATCGGCGCCCAGCCCCAACGCCATGCGGGCGGCGTTCTCGCCGACGACGCCACCGCCGATCACGGTAACCTTGGCAGGCGCCACCCCAGGCACCCCGGGCAGCAATACACCTGCACCGCCCTGGGCCTTTTCGAGACTGTGGGCACCGGCCTGCACGGCCATGCGTCCGGCCACGGTGCTCATCGGCGCCAACAGGGGTAGTCCACCCTGAGGCGCGGTGATGGTCTCGTAGGCGATGCAGGTCGCGCCGCTGTCCAGAAGCCCCTTGGTCAGGGTTTCTTCGGCGGCCAGATGCAGGTAGGTGAACAGGGTGTGCTGGGGGCGCAACCGGGCCACCTCTTCGGGCTGGGGCTCCTTGACCTTGAGGATCAGCTCGGCGCCATCGAACAGCGCGTCTACATCGGCCTCGATGGTGGCGCCGGCAGCTTGATAGGCCTCGTCGGCAAAACCGGCGCCCTCACCCGCACCGGCCTGCACGACCACCGCGTGGCCACGCTCGGTCAGCTCCCGCGCACCACTGGGGGTCAGGGCGACGCGGTACTCATGGTTCTTGATTTCCTTGGGGACGGCGATCTGCATGGCGACTCTCCCATCGATTCGTACAACAGATTTTTTATCGTCACCCACAGTGAAGCACAGGAATTTTTTGCCAATAAACCCCCGACGAAAAAACGGAAAGATCAGAAAACTTCACCCTCAAAGACCTTTGAACTTTCTTCCCAGGCCCCTAAAAACAGCAAGACACACCAAGGCGGATATCCACCCCGGAGGCACCCGATGGAAAAGAGCCTCACACGTCTTGAGCGTCGTAGCGGTATCCGGCGCCGCGGACCGTAGTGATGCGCGAGGCGTGGTCGCCGAGCTTGCGCCGAACCCGCCCCACATAGACATCGACGGTATTGGTCATGGGGTCCTCGTTGAGCCCCCAGACCGCGTTGAGGATACGTTCACGGCTCATCACCCGCCCGGCATTGCCGAGCAATAGCGCCAGCAGATCACGCTCCTTGGTCGATAACTCGACGACCTCACCGTCGACCTTCAGGCACAGCGCCTCGCGATCGAACTGCACCGGATCCTCCGCCTGAACGCCCGGTGTCGCGCCTGCCCGTGCCCGGGTGCGTCGATGCAGCGCCTCCATGCGCGCGATCAGCTCGTCGAAGGAAAAGGGCTTGCTCAGATAATCGTCGGCTCCCTTGCGCAGCCCCACGATCTTCTCATCGGTGGCATCCAGGGCCGTCAGCATCAGAATCGGGACCTCGTCGCCCCGTGCCCTGACTCGCGTGCACACCTCATGCCCGGACAGCCCCGGCAGCATGATGTCGAGCAGCACCACATCAAAACCGCCCTCTTTCAACAGCGACAAGGCGGTTTCGCCATCACCGGCACGGGTGGCGGTCCACCCCTCGCCCTTGAGCCCGCGGCACAGAAAGTCCGCGACCCTATCTTCGTCTTCCACTACCAGCACGTTCACGTCGTCGTGGACTCCTCGGCCATCCCTGGCACATCGATGTAGACGATCAGCCCGCCTCCCGGCCGGTCTTCCAGACCGGCGTCCCCTCCGTGGGCACGGGCGATGGCACGCACAATGGGCAGTCCCAGACCACTGCCCTCAGTGTAGTTGGTGGAGGCATTGGCACCGCGATAAAAGCGTTCGAACACCACCGCCTTGTCGACCGCCGATACCCCCCTGCCATCGTCCTCCACCGCGATTCGCCAGCCACCACCATGACGCCACAGGCGCACCACCACCCGGGGCCCCCGTGGACCCGGGCATTCTGAAGAAGCGCCAGCACCGACTGGCGTAGACGCAGGCGATCCACCTCCACGGGGGCAACGGTCACCTCGGTCTCAAGAGACACCAGCACCGATGACAGACTGATGACATCCTTGAGAAACCCGACCAGTTCGGTGGGTTGCGGTTGCAGGCGCAATTCGCCGCTCTCCTGGCGTGCGATGGTCAGCAGGTCGTCGATCAGAGCAGCAGTATGGCCGGCCGCCTCACGGGCACGACGCAACGCCTCGCGGTAGTCGTCCTCGTCGGGTTGGCGCGCGCGCAGTACCACGTCGCATTCGCCCTGGATGATGGTCAACGGTGTGCGCAGCTCGTGGCTGACATCGGCCAGTAGTCGACGCCGATGCCGTTCGGCCCGACGCGCTTCCTCCAGCAACCTTTCGAGTTCTCCGGTGCGATCCGCCACCGCCTCCTCCAGCACGCTGTTCTGGCGCTCGAGCGCGCGCCGCTGGGAGTGCACGTCTGCACCCATCTGATTGAGCAGACGGCTGATGCGGCCTAATTCGTCACCGCCGGAGACCTTGATGGCATGACCGAAGGCACCCCCGTGCATACGCTCGACGCCCGCCATCAGCCTCTGAAAGCGCCGCGATACCCGCCAACGGTAGAACACCATGACCGCCACCGTCAGCACCACCGCCAGCAGCGCAAACCCGAGCGCCAGCCAGCGCGTCTGGCGGGCGCCCCGGGCCAATTCCTCGCGGGCTTCGCGCACCTCCTCGATCTCGCCCTCTAGGGCCACGTCCATCAGCTTGCGAAAGCGTTCATCAATGGCTTCATCGAGCAGCGCATAGAAACTCAACCAGCGGCTGACCGGATCGAGCTCCCGCTCCGAGTCGAGCAGCTCAGCGTAGCCGCGGATCACCTCGTCCAGCTGGTCCTCGAGCCTGGCCAGCAGTTCCAGCTCCTCGACTTCCTCGTCCCCTACCAGCTCGATCTCGGCGCCGATGATATCGCGGATCTCGCTGATATCCTGGCGCACCAGCTCCTGTAACCTGCGCTCCCCCTCACCGCCGTCCTGATCACCGATCAGCAAGGCATCTGCGTACTGCTTGAACAGCCGATAGCTGTGGGTCGACAGATTCAGGTGTGCTTCGTAGGAGTGATGCGCCAGGTTCATGCGATCGCTCAACCAGGTACTGCGCTCGACGCTCCAGTAGGCCAACACCGCTCCGGTGCAGGCCATCGTCAGCAAGACCAGGGTATAGGCGGTTACCACACTGATGATTTTCATGACCCCAGTTTACTGTTCCCGCAGACGGAAGGCGTTTTCGGATGATCCATGTTCTCCGACAGGCGCAGCAACATGCCGGCACCGCCGGTGACCGAATCAGGTAGATTGTGCACCAGGGTCGCCGGGCAGCGTGCGTCAAGCAGCGTGAACAGCTCGACGGCGTCCTTGAGCAGCGGCCACAGGTAACTGTCGACCACCACCAGATCAGGGCGCGACAGCAGCGCCTGGACCAGAGCCACCCGCAGGGACTCACCAGGGGTCAGGTTGTGCCCTGCTTCCTCGATCCGCCCATCCAGACCTCCCAGGCGAGCGATCGCAGGGCCTAGACCACACTCTCGCGCCACCCGGCCGATGTCGTCATCGTCGGGGCGCGCGGCGGCCCCCATGGTCAGCGCGCGGCGCAGGCTGCCCCTGAGCAAGGCGGGGCGATCACCGATACAGGCGATGGCCGGCTCGGTCGGCAAGCCGTCAAACCGCAGTCGCCCCGCCTCGGGGGCACGCCGCCGTGCCAGCACCGCCAGCACCCGCGACGCCAAATCGGGATCGTCGGTGGCGAGACACACCCGCTGGCCCGCGCGAATACGCAGATGCAGGGTGCAGCCACCCACCCGCAGGTGCTCCAGATCCAGCGGCACCGGCCGTCCACGTCGACGCACTCGCGGCAAGGCCTCGGTCCGCGCGAGCAGTGCCCGACACTTGTCGCGGGCGACACACCAGGCGCTGTAGCGATCCCATACGCCGATACATTCGCGCACTGGTACCACCAGAATCGCCAGCACCGACAGCGCCGCGGCGGCGTCCGCCGCCGCCAGACCAAAGCGCGCCGTAGCCCACAGCACCGCCGCTCCACCAAGCCCCAGAGAAGCGTTGGGCAGCGCACGCAGCAGCGATACCCGACGTACGCGACGCACGGCGTCCTCGGCACTGCGACGTCCCTTGCGCTCCAGGCTGGCGATTTCACGGGGCAGGCGATTCATCAACGCCAGCTCGCGGGCGATGGGAATCCGCTCCATCGCGGCAATGGCCACCCCGGCACGCCGCCTTCGCAGATCCCGATGCAGGCGGCCCAGCGCCAGACCCAGCCCGGCGGCCAGCGCCACTGCGACGGAGATGGGTAGCATGCCGGCCAGCGCCAGGACGGGATCGATCAGCCACAGGCACAGCGCCGCCATGGGAAAGACCACCGCCGCAGACACCAGCCGAGTGATGCCCATGCCGACCCAACCCCGGGCCGCCGTCAGGTCACCGACAAAGCGCAGCGACAGCCCTCCGAGGCGACGACCGGCACGCTCGGCACCGAGGGCAGCGATGGCGTGGAAGACGACGCTGCGAAGCTCCACCGCGTAGCTCTGGCCGATGGCCTCGCCCCGGACCCTGGCCAGTGCCTGGCAGGCAGCGATCACCAGCGCCGCCACCGCCAGTATCAGCAGCGAGGTCAGCGGCAGTTGGGTGGAGGCCGAGCCGGACGTCGAACGCAGTGCTACGAAGACATCGCGGGTGGCGAAGGCCGTGGCCATCATCAGCCCAGCCTGGATGATCCCCAAGCCCACCACCAGCGCGATATGGCGGCCTCTGCCACGCCCCGAGAGTTCGGGAAGCTCGCTCATGCGGCGACACCCGTGGCAAGCCGGTTATCCTCTGTCAGGTCCTTGAGCATGGTCTGACCGAGACGCCTTCTGATGATTGGCGCCACCAGCCTCGATACCGCCTCGGGGTCGCACAGCGCCTCACGCTTGACCACCGGCAGCCCGGTCTCGCCGCTGGCTTCACGGCTACCGAGCGCCGACAGACTGACCATCCCCGCCAGGGCAAAGGGCGTTTGGCCATGACGTTTGAGCACCGACACACCCCCGACCGCACCCAGCGCATCCGGAGCCGCGAACAGGATACCGTCCAGGCGCTCGATGATCGTGGAATCCGCCAGGATGGCAGCGGTCTCGTCCTGGAACACCCCGTCGGCGATTTCCACCACCACCACCTCGGCACCGCGCGCCGCCGCACCTCCGACCAGCGCCTCGAAGCCACGTTCGATGCGCTCGAGCGGACAGCGGAAGGTCGACGCCATGCCGGCATCGGTAAAGTCACTGACGGCCACCGAGGCGTCGGCGAAGGCGTTGAAGTCACCAAAGGCGCCGGTGCCGGTGGCCTTGACCCCCTCCACCGCAAAGCCCGCACGTTGGAGGCCGTGGGCCAGGCTCACCGCCGCCGTAGTCTTGCCGGCATTCATCGAAGCGCCGAACACCCCAAGCACCACCACATCGTCGGGGATACGCGCATCTGCGATAGCATAGCGGTCAATGTTGATCACCTCGCCATGAAGGTCGGCGAGAGAACCCAGCGGTCGCAACTGAGTGGGGCGAGCCATCCTGGCATGTGCCGCCTCGACCTTGCCGGCGATGCCGCCGCCGGCCAGCAGATCCATACGCACATCCACCTCAGCGCGGCCCATGAATTGATCCGGTGCGTAGCGATCTCCCACACACAGCACCAGCAGATCACCGGGATAGCTCTCGCTGGGACGGCCGCAGGCCAATTGGACCCGCTTGTGCTGCCCGACCTGGAGGACTTCACACAGGATCAGGTCACCGGCGCGCACTGGATGGTCGAGACTGACCAGGGAACGGACGTCATCGCGCCTGGCGCGGCGGGTGGTAAAGGCCCACTTGGCGGTGGCGGGGACGGCGAAGGGAGTCACGGCAGCGGCACAGGTCATGGCGGTAATCCTCTGGGATGAAGGCACATCCCGAGGCTACCGTGGGCCGCTCGTTGCATCCTGTCAGGCGGGTGAGCGCGGCATTAAGCCCACATGAACACAAGCTGACAAGGCGCGAAAAAGCGCGTAGCGGATTGGCGACAGCGAACAACCGTGGCCGACAAAGGGTGCTACCCCCCTCCTTCGCCTTGCATCAGGCGCGCAAGCGCTTGCGGTTGCCAAACCTCCCGTCTCGCCGCCCAGAGGCCATCCGCCTATCCTCGAACCAGGGCGCCGGGCTAGAAAGAGTTCTGGATCCGCCTATACCCTTCCACCAGGCTATTGTTGGTGCGGGCCACGTCTTCGGAAAATGCTGAATCCTGGACCGTTACGCGGGAGAGGGTGTCCAGATCGGTCCCGGGGCCAATGCGCTCGGTGGACGGCACATAGAAGTCGTCGGGAAGGTCGCAACCATCTACCACGGCGTTATGGCGCACCACCGCGCCCTTGCCGATAGTGCAGTTGAACAGCACGCTGTTGAAACCGATAAAGGCGCTCTCTCCGACCACGCAGGGACCGTGCACGATGGCGCGATGCGCAATCGACGTGCGTGCACCAATGATCACCGCCGCGCCGGACTTGGAGTGGATGACGACGCCGTCCTGGATATTGGAGTGGGCGCCGATGATCATCGGCTCCATCTTGCCATCGGCATCGACCTCATCGGCACGAATGACCGCGTAGGGGCCGATGAAGACGTTCTCCTCGACGATCACCCGCCCACAGAGAATGGCCGTGGGATCGACAAAGGCGCTGGGGTGGACAACCGGCAAATCGCCGTAGGGATTCTTGCGAATCATTCATGCTTCCTTGGTTGTGATTCCTGCGAATCAGATAGTAATCGTCGCCCGGCGTAGTCGGCATGGGCGAATCTTGATGCGACATACGCCACCGCCTTCGCTGAGCCGGTTGGATCATCCGTGGACAAGCCCACCGAGCAGGCACTCGTCCGGACTCAGCATCGCCCTTGGGGCGGCCATCACGGTCACAAGCGGTGGATGCTTACCGGCGCCGCTACTTCCGCGTCCTGGCGAAGTGATGTTCTCTCTGTTCCTGGCGCTGCTTGGCTTCGAGGCACAGACGCGCCGTGGGCCGGTGCAACAGCCGGGGAAGTCCGATGGGAACGCCGGTCTCCTCGCAGTAGCCGTACTCACCTGTCTCGACGCGCTTCAAGGCGCTGGCAATATTGGCCAGCAAGCGGGTTTCCCTGTCGGCCTGGCGAAGCTGCAGCTGAAGCTCTTCCTCCTGGGCTGCCTGGTCCAGATCGTCGCTCGACCTTTCTCGAGCCGACATGCGCAGGCGAACCTCCTGCAGTCGCTCCTCGACCAGCGCCCGTTCCTGCAGCAATCGGCATCGAAAGAACGCCAGTTGCTCACCGTTCATGTAGTCGTCGTCCGGCATCTCGAGAAGATGCGCTGCGTCATCCATCGTTGGCATCTCACCGCTCCTCCCGCCGCGCCGATTGCACAAGGCGTCTGAGACCATCACACTCGCACAAAATGTTATGTTATAACATATCTGTTAAGTGGCACAACACACCCGCAAATCTTGACTCCCAGGGCCACCTCGCTGAGGCGGTCGTTGACCACGTCGCCGTCCACGGCCACCAGGCTGACCCTCCCGCCTCTACCTCGTGGTCCAAAGTGCTGCAGTTCTTCCATGAACCCAGGGAGTCTTTAGACGCATTCAGGAACAAAGTGCGACCTATCACACCCAGGGTCAGGACAAAAAAGCTGCCAGTATTGAGATTCGCCAACTCGACACCCAGGGTGCCAGAAAATTGCCGGAAGGGGCGGAGGCCAGCTGTGTACGCTCAGGTCTGTGTGGTCAGGTCCCTGTCGTCAGGACGTTATCGTCAGCTTTCCGCGACCAGGGCGCCGCCGTAGGCGCTGACGAATTCGGGAGGAAGACGGCGGGGACGGCCGCTTGAGAGAGCGATGCAGGCGTAGCGGGTACGTGCACGCAGCAGGGTGACACCATCCTGCGGGCGTATCAGTTGAAAGCGGCGGGTCAGGGTCAGGCGCGAGTCGCAGGCGACGATCCAGGTGGCCATGGCCAGGCGTTCGCCCTCGAAACCCGGCGCCAGATAGTCGAGTTCGTGACGGTGCACCGCCATGGCGCGATCCAGCGCCCGGTAGTGTTCCAGGGTCAGACCCAGCTGGCCGGAGTGCTCCCAGCTGGCCTGTTCCACCCAGCGCAGGTACTGGGCGTTGTTGACGTGGCCATAGTGGTCGATGGCCTCGGGCGCCACCAGGATGTCGATCACGAAGGGCCGGGGCAGATCCCAGTCGAAGGCACCGTGTTCAGCGGTCATGATCGTCCTCCTTGCGGCCACCGCAGTTCCAGCAGGTATCGAAGGCCCCTTCGAGCTCCTCGCCGCAGGCCCGGCAGCGCCAGGCGCTGTCCGGCGCTGGCTCCTCGAGCGCCTGTTTCACCAGCGCTTCGGCTCGCTCACGGTTGTGCTCGGCGACCCACACCTGGGGCTCGCACTCCAGCGGCGGCAGCTCCCCGGCGCCACCGCCGAGGGTCATGTTGCGCAGTTCGCAGGGGATCCCGGCGGCGTCGAGCAGGTTGCGCACGTGGCCCACCAGCAGGGCGTTGCCGTGGGAAAAGATCAGGGTCCAGGGAACCTCGGTCATGGTGTCTTCCTTGGCGCGGGCTTGCCCAGGCACGATGTGACACTTCCATCGCCCGAGGCAAGCCCCTGCGCCTTTTTCGGCCCAGCTAGTTCGGCCCAGCTAGTTCGGCCCAGCGTGTTCAGCCACGGCGAGTCACGTCGCGCCTATCTAGCTCATGCCTTGTTCAATCGCGCCTTGCTCAGTCGCGAAAGACGCGCACACCGAGCGCCTTGAGGTAGGCGGTTTCGGGGATCGCCGGGTGCACCGGGTGATCCGGTCCCTGGTGGCCCTGGAACAGGATCTGTCCCTGACGATCCTGGTGACGTACCGCACCGCGCACCACGTCGACCAGGCGATCCTGTGCCAGGTGCATGGAGCAGGAGGCGGACAGCAGCAGGCCATCGCGACCCAGCAGGCGCATGGCGTCGCGATTGAGTCGGGCGTAGGCACGCTCGCCGTTGGCGATATCCTTGCGCCTCTTGATGAAGGCCGGCGGATCGAGCACGATCACGTCGAACTTCTCGCCGTCGGCCTTGAGCGCCGCCAGCGCCTCGAAGGCGTCGCCGTGACCCACAGCGACCCGCTCGTGCTGGCCGTTGAGCGCGGCGTTCTCGGCGACGCGATCCAGCGCTGACTCGCTGGCATCCACGCACAGCACTTCGCTGGCGCCATGGGCCGCCGCCTGCACGCCCCAGCCACCGACGTAGCTGAACAGGTCCAGCACCCGCTTGCCAGCCACCCGCTGATTGAGCCAGGCGCGATTGATGCGGTGGTCGTAAAACCAGCCGGTCTTCTGGCCGTCGAGCACGGGGGCGGCGAACTGCACGCCGTTCTCTTCCAGCAGCACCTGCTCCGGCAGCTCGCCCTTGACCACCTCTACCACCTCGCTGAGGCCTTCCTGACGACGACCACTGGTGTCGTTGCGCAGCACCACACAGGCAGGGGACAGCACCTTGTCGAGTGCGTCGAGCAGCTCGTCCTTCACCGCTTCCATGCCGGCGGTGTTGAGCTGGACCACCAGCACCTCGGCGTAGCGGTCGATGACCAGCCCCGGCAGCAGATCGGCCTCACCATGGACCAGGCGATAGAACGGCTTGTCGAACAGGCTCTGGCGCAGCGCCAGGGCCTGATTCAGGCGATGTACCAGCAGCGAGCGATCCAGCCGCATGCTCGGGTCACGCGAGACGATGCGGGCGCAGATCAGCGAGTTGGGATTGACGTAGGCCAGACCCATGGGCTTGCCATTGGCGGCCTCGACGATGACCTGCTCACCGACTTCGAGCCCCTTGAGCGGCGTCTCGGCGATGTCGATCTCGTTGGAATACAGCCACAGGTGGCCGGACTTGAGGCGACGATCGGCGTTCTTTTTCAGGCGCAGCGGACGAGTCACGGTGATCACTCTCTCTACGGAAACTACATGAATAATTGGGCGAGCCCTTCAAGCATCGACAGGACTAACGTTGGCAACGAGGGCAAAAGACACTGGCACGCTGCCCCAGGGTCACGTGCTTCAGCTCACCGCCACATCGGCGGCAGGGTGCGCCGGCACGCCCATAGACGTTGAGGCGCTGGGCGAAGTAGCCGGGTTCGCCGGTGCCGCTGACGAAGTCGCGCAGGGTGGTGCCGCCCTGGGTGATGGCCGCGGCCAGCACCTCCTTGGCGGCGGCGGCCAGGCGATCGTAGCGCTCGCGTCCGATGCGACCGGCCGCGCGGCGCGGATCGATACCGGCCATAAACAGCGCTTCGCTGGCGTAGATATTACCCACCCCGACGACCACGGCATTGTCCATCAAGAACGGCTTCACCGCCGCCTGGCGCCCCCGCGACAGGGCGTACAGCCGGGCGCCGTCGAAGGCCTGCGACAACGGCTCGGGGCCTAGCCGCGACAAGCGGGTATCGTGGGCCTCGTCGTCCCGGAGCCAGTCGACGAAGCCGAAACGACGCGGGTCGTGATAGCGCAGGATGACGCCGTCCTCGAGCACCAGGTCCACATGGTCGTGCTTCCTGGGCAGCTCACCGAGGCGGGCAATACGCAGGCTACCGGACATGCCCAGGTGCCACAGCAGGGTGCCCTTTTCGCGCACTCCGCCGCCGTCGTCCGACCGGGACGCGGCCGTACAGGTACCCTCGGTGCTGGCGACCGTCTCGCCGTTCTCGACGCTTTCACCGCCCTCGCCCGACAGCACCGGCAGCAGCAGGTACTTGGCGCGACGGCGAATCTCGCCGAGGCGGGCGCCGATCAGACGATCGGCGAGATCCTCAGGCACCGGCACCCGCAGGCGCGACTGGCGCACCAGCACCTCACGGATCTCGCGCCCTTGTACATGGGGGGCGATGCCGCGCCGGGTGGTCTCGACTTCGGGAAGCTCGGGCATGGCACACCTGGGGCCTGGGGTTAGAGCGGCGAGCAGCGAGCGACATCACGCCATCGCCCGGGGCCGCTGACAGGGACATACGCAAGAACCCGACCTCGGGGCCGGGTTCTCGGTGACAGGCGACAACTCGCCTGCGGTGGAAGCGAGATCAAGCCTTACTTGATCTTGGCTTCCTTGTACATCACGTGCTTGCGAACCACCGGATCGAACTTCTTCATTTCCATCTTGTCCGGAGTGTTACGCTTGTTCTTGTCGGTGGTGTAGAAGTGGCCGGTACCGGCGCTGGACACCAGACGAATCTTGTCACGCATGAGACTTCTCCCAGTTTGCCGCCTGGTACGCGTCGTGCACACCAGGCCAGTCATTCAAGTCGGCGGAGGCCGTTCGCTCAGGCGAACCAGTGGGCTCCCGAGGACGTCATCCTTAGATGGCGTCGCCGCGCTTACGGATATCGCTGAGCACCTCTTCGATGCCCTTCTTGTCGATGATGCGCATGCCCTTGGAGGAAACACGCAGGGTCACGAAACGCTTTTCGGACTCGACCCAGAAGCGATGGCTGTGAAGGTTCGGCAAGAAACGACGACGGGTCTTGCGCTGGGAGTGTGAAACGTTGTTACCAGTCACCGGGCGCTTGCCGGTAACCTGACATACTTTGGACATGAGAGCCTCCAACCGCGTGGCGAGTTGTTCAAAACCTGTCGGGCAAACCGGGAAGGGCGAGAACCGAAGGGATGTGTCGCAGACTGGCCGCGCGGTGCCGGCGAAAGTCCGCATTCATCATGCCCTCAGCAACCTCGAGCCCTGTCATGAGCCCCGTGCTTTTGACCCAAGGGAATTCAAAGGGTGCACTTTATACCAGACCCTGCCTCCATGGGCAAGGGATACACCAACGTTCGCCAGGTCGCTCGCTCACGGCCCGTGTCGAGGTGCTCGAAACGGCTCCGCTGCGTCGACGGCGATGACGTGACGTGTTCGGGTAGAGAGTCGCCCGGCCAGGACGCGATAGGATCGAGACGATCCTCGCCCCGCCTGGGCCAGCTCTCTTTGCGCGCGGCGCATTATACCCAACCTCGCTCGGCAAATGACACCACTTCTGCGTCTCCCACCACAAAATGATCCAGTACACGGATATCGAACAGGCCCAGCGCCTCTTTCAGGCGATCGGTGATACGCCGGTCGGCATCACTGGGCTCGGCCACCCCGGAGGGATGGTTGTGGCACAGGATCAAGGCGCCCGCCCCCAGCGCCAGGGCACGTTTGGCCACCTCACGTGGGTACACCGAGGCGCTGTCCAGGGTGCCGCGAAACAGCACCTCGAAGCGGATCACCCGATGCTGGGCGTCGAGAAACAGTGCGGCGAAGGCCTCGTGGTCCAGATGACGAAGCTGAGCGGAAAGAAAGGTCCTGACCCGCGCGGGAGAATTCAGCGCCTGACCCCGCTCCAGATAGCTCGCCAGATGACGGCGCGACATCTCCTGGGCGGCCTGCAGCTGAACGAAGGTGGCAAGCCCCAGGCCACGCTGGGCACAGACCTCCTGCTGATGCGCCTCGAGCAGGGCACGCAGTCCGCCGAAGGCACCCAGTACGTCCCGTGCCAGGTCCACCGCGGAGCGTCCTGCCACCCCGACCCGCAGCACAATTGCCAGCAGCTCGGCGTCGGATAGCGCGGTGGGCCCCAGCGTCAGCAGCTTCTCGCGAGGGCGCTCGCCCTCTGGCCAGTCTCGTATCGACATCCCTGTCTCCTGCTCCGTTGCTCTCGTCACACCCTGTCGTCACATCCTCTCGACACGCTCTGTCATCACACCCTCTTCTCACACGCAGCCGCCACATCCTGTCGTCACACCCTCTTCTCACACACTCTTGTCACATCCTCCCCTCACGCCCTGTCGGCGAGCGCCGACATACCCGTTGAGTCTAGTGCGGTCTGCCTGATCTGGAGCCAGGGTGCGCGGCTACGCATGATCCGGTACCGGTGGTAAGGTAGAGGGCTGACTCTGGCTGCGGACTTTTTTCATGTTGCACGCTCCCTCCTCTTCCGGTTGCGGCCTGACCGGCTCAGGCCCCGGCGGCCTGCGCCCCGGGCAGCGGGTTGTGCTGGGCATCAGCGCCGGTATTGCCGCCTACAAGAGCGCCTCTCTGGCCCGACTGCTGGTGCAGGCGGGCTGCGAGGTGCAGGTAGTGATGACAGAGGGAGCCCAGGCCTTCATCACGCCACTGACGCTGCAGGCGCTGACCGGACGCGCGGCGCGCACCTCGCTGCTGGACCCCGACGCCGAGCTCGGCATGGGGCATATCGAACTCGCCCGCTGGGCCGACCTTATTCTGATCGCCCCCGCCACCGCCGACCTGATGGCGCGCCTGGCCCAGGGCATGGCCGACGATCTGTTGACCACCGCTTGCCTGGCCAGCGACGCCCGGCGGATGCTGGCCCCGGCGATGAACCAGGCCATGTGGCGCCATCCGGCGACCCAGCGCAACGCCGCCCGGCTGGTCGAGGATGGCTGGGCCCTGCTGGGGCCCGACCAGGGCGACCAGGCCTGTGGCGACGTCGGCCCGGGACGCATGATGGAACCGGAGGCCATTCTCGGCGCCCTGCTGGATGCCGGCTCTCCCTCCACGCCCCGGACAGCGACAGGCGTCGTGGGAGAGAAAGGCAAAGCAGTGCCCCCGGACGCAGACCTTCATGTGGTGATCACCGCCGGCCCCACCCGGGAGCCGCTGGATCCGGTGCGCTACCTGTCCAATCACAGCTCCGGCAAGATGGGTTTCGCCCTGGCCGAAGCGGCCCGGGACAGTGGCGCCCGTGTCACCCTGATCGCCGGCCCCGTCAGTCTGCCGACGCCCTCGGGCGTTGCCCGCCACGACATAGAAACCGCGGAAGAACTGCTCGCCGCAGCCGAAGGGCTGATGGATGGCTGCGACATCTTCATCGGCTGCGCGGCGGTGGCGGACTATCGCGCCGAGGCTCCGGCCGAACACAAGATAAAGAAGCGCGATGACGACGACGGTCTTACCCTGAAGCTGGTCAAGAACCCCGACATCATCGCCACCCTGGCTGCCCGCGATCCGCGTCCGCTGATGGTCGGCTTCGCCGCCGAGACCCGCGACGTGGTGCGCTACGCCGAGGGCAAGCTCGCGCGCAAGGGGCTCGACATGATCGTCGCCAACGACGTCTCCCGGGAGGGACTCGGCTTCGGCTCGGACCGCAATGCCGCAACCCTGGTGTGGCGCGACGGCGAGTCTCTCGCCCGCCGCGAAGAGACCGACCAGGACAAGGCCAGCCTGGCCCAAGCCATCATCGCCCAGGCCCGAGCCTGCCTCGAGGCGCGACGTCAGACGGTGCGGCCGAACCCGCGCTGAGCCACGACACCACTTATTTATCAGGAAGCCTGTCTGGCTGCCCAAGACCAAGGACCTTTCATGCACGACACTGCCTCGCGCCCTCGCCTCGCCGTCAAGATTCTCGATGAACGGATCAAGGAGCGCATGCCCCGCTACGCCACCGACGGCTCGGCCGGGATGGACCTTCACGCCCTGCTCGACGCGCCGCTGACGCTGGCCCCCGGGGATTGCGATCTGGTCCGCACCGGGCTCTCGATCCATATCGCCGATCCGGGCCTGGCCGGCATGATCCTGCCCCGCTCGGGGCTTGGCCACAAACACGGCATCGTGCTCGGCAACCTGGTCGGCCTGATCGACTCCGACTACCAGGGCGAACTGATGGTGTCGGTGTGGAACCGATCGACCACCGCCTTCACCCTCGAGCCCTTCGAACGTCTGGCCCAGTACGTGCTGGTGCCGGTGGTCCAGGCCGAGCTGGAAGTGGTCGAGGACTTTTCCGAGAGCCTTCGCGGCGGCGGCGGTTTCGGCAGCTCCGGCCGCCACTGACGCCCCAGGTTCGACTACCCGTTCATTCAAGCGCCACGTCAAAAGGACAGGACCCTCATATGACTCAAGTCCCCTCCACGATCTTTCGTGCCTACGATATTCGAGGCGTCGTCGACGAGACCCTGACCGAAGCCGGGGTCGAGGCGATCGGCCAGGCCATCGGCAGCGAAGCCCAGGCCCGCGGCGAATCCCGTGTAGTGGTGGCCCGCGACGGGCGACTCTCCGGCCCGCGACTGATCAAGGCCCTGACCCGCGGCCTCACCGCCAGCGGCTGTGACGTGGTCGACATCGGCATGGTGCCGACGCCGGTGCTGTACTTTGCCACCCACACCCTGGAAGGCACCCGCTCCGGGGTCATGCTGACCGGCAGCCACAACCCGCCGGACTACAACGGCCTGAAGATGGTGCTGGGGGGCGAGACGCTCTCTGGCGAGGCGATCACCGCGCTCTACACTCGCCTTCAGAACGGCGATCTGCGCGAAGGCCAGGGCCAGGTGTCCGAGCACGATGTGCGTGACGCCTACCTGAAGCACATCCTCGACGACGTCTCGCTGTCGGGCTCGATCAAGGCGGTGGTGGACTGCGGCAACGGTGTGGCCGGTGAACTGGGCCCGCGCCTGGTCGAACAGCTCGGTGCCGACACCGTGCCGCTGTTCGAGGACATCGACGGCAACTTCCCCAACCACCACCCGGACCCCGGCAAGCCGGAGAACCTCAAGGACCTGATCCACGCGGTGGCCGAGCACGGCGCCGACATCGGTCTGGCCTTCGACGGTGACGGCGACCGCCTCGGCGTGATCACCCCCAAGGGGCGCCTGATCTACCCCGACCACCTGCTGATGGCGTTCGCCGAGGACATGCTCAGTCGCAATCCGGACGCCCGGGTGATCTTCGACGTCAAGTGCACCGGCAAGCTGATCGAGGTGATCGAGAAGGCCGGCGGCACGCCGGAGATGTGGCGCACCGGCCACTCCCTGATCAAGGCACGGATGAAGGAAACCGGCGCCCTGCTGGCCGGCGAGATGAGCGGCCACATCTTCTTCAAGGAACGCTGGTATGGCTTCGACGACGGACTCTATGGGGCCGCCCGCCTGCTCGAGATCCTGTCGCGCTTCGACGGCGACGCCGACACCTTCTTCGATCGCTATCCGCAGAACCTGAGCACCCCGGAGATCAACATCGAGGTCACCGACGAGACCAAGTTCGACCTGGTCGCGCGCCTGGCCCGGGAAGGTGACTTCGGTGACGAGGGTGTCAAGACCACCCTGGACGGCATCCGCGTGGACTACCCGGATGGCTGGGGTCTGTGCCGCGCGTCCAATACCACGCCGATGCTGGTGCTGCGCTTCGAGGGTAACGACGCCGCCGCGCTGGAGCGCATTCGCACGCGCTTTGCCAGTGCGCTGGCCGACGTGGACGCTTCGCTCACCCTACCCAACTGACGTGCAGGAGACATGACGCCCATGAGCGAACAGGCACGCGATCCGCGCCTGGTGGTGGAGGTCCTCTCCGAGGCCCTCCCCTATATCCAGAAATTTTCCGGCAAGACCGTGGTGGTCAAGTATGGCGGCAACGCCATGACCGAGGACGCCCTGATCGACTCCTTCGCCCGGGACATGGTGCTGATGAAGGAAGTCGGCATCAATCCGGTGGTGGTCCACGGCGGCGGCCCCCAGATCGGTGATCTGCTGGCCAAGCTCAACATCGAGTCGCGCTTTGTCGGTGGCATGCGTGTCACCGACGCCGAGACCATGGACGTGGTCGAGATGGTGCTCGGCGGACTGGTCAACAAGGATATCGTCAACCAGATCAATCAGTGCGGCGGCAAGGCCATCGGCCTGACCGGCAAGGATGGCGCCCAGATCCGCGCGCGCCAGCTCAAGGTCGAGCATCAGAGCCCGGAAATGACGGCGCCCGAGATCATCGACATCGGCCATGTGGGCGAAGTGGAACACGTCTCCACCGACCTGATCGAGATGCTCGCCGCCCGGGATTTCATTCCCGTGATCGCCCCCATCGGGGTCGACGGCGAGGGTCGCAGCTACAATATCAATGCGGATCTGGTGGCCGGCAAGGTGGCCGAGGCGCTCGGCGCCGAGAAGCTGATGCTGCTGACCAACGTGGCCGGGTTGATGAACCGCGACGGAGAGGTGATGACGGGACTTTCCACCGCTCAGGTCGACGAATTGATCGCCGACGGCACCATCCACGGTGGTATGCTGCCGAAGATCCGCTGCGCCCTCGACGCGGTCAAGGACGGGGTCGTCAGCGCCCATATCGTCGATGGCCGGGTGCCCCACGCCACCCTGCTGGAGATCTTTACCAACGCGGGTGTCGGCACCCTGATCACCAACGAATCGCCCAACTGAAGTACCCGTACCAGGGCGATACGAAAGCGACACGATAACGACGCAAGGAAGTGCGAACCGGGCACAAGCTCCGGACGCAAGGGAACTCGCCCGCCGGCGCCCCGGCGGGCCATCAACGACAAAAGAATTCGATATCATGACGCAGGAAAAGACCCCAAGTCGGCGGGACCAGATACTGCAGGCGCTGGCCCTGATGCTGGAAGAAGACAGCGGCAAGCGCATCACCATCGCCGCCCTGGCGCGCCAGGTCGGCGTCTCGGAGGCAGCGCTCTACCGCCACTTCCCGAGCAAGGCCAGGATGTACGAGGGCCTGATCAGCTTTATCGAGGAGACCCTGTTCGAGCGCATTACGCGCATCCTCGACGAGCAGCAGGAGGCGCTGCCGCGCTGCCATCAGATCATGACCCTGGTGCTGGCCTTCACCGAAAAGAACCCGGGCCTGTCGCGGCTGTTGGGCGGCGACGTGCTGACCGGCGAGACGGCGCGACTGAGGCAGCGTATCCACCAGTTGTTCGAGCGGCTGGATACCCAGTTCAAGCAGGTACTACGCGAGGCGGAGCTGCGCGAGGGTCGCCGGCTGGCGATGCCGGCCAGCGCCGGCGCCAACCTGCTGACCGCCCAGATCGAGGGACGCATCGCCCAGTACGTGCGCAGCGACTACCGCCACCGCCCCACCGAGCACTGGGAAGACCAGTGGCCGGCACTGTCGTCACACCTGCTGAGAGACAGCGCCATCCCCGCCTGAGCAAACGACGCCCGCGCGGCGGGTCACGTGGCAAGCTGCAAGACAAGGCGTCGATGGGGGAGTCAGCTCCCCCATCCCTTCGCGCCCCTTCGGCGCCGCTCGCTGGCACGATCGACAGCGGCCCTTCGCTCGCTACCAGCTGCCGGTGTTCTCCATCGAGGCCCAGGGCTCGGCGGGTTCCAGGGCGTCGCCCTTCTGCAGCAGTTCCACCGAAATGCCGTCCGGACTCCTGACGAAGGCCATATGGCCGTCGCGGGGGGGCCGGTTGATGGTCACACCGTTGTCCATGAGCTTCTGACACAGGGCGTAGATGTCATCGACGCGATAGGCCAGGTGGCCAAAGTTGCGTCCGCCCTGGTACTCCTCCGGGTCCCAGTTCCAGGTCAGCTCGAGCTCCGGCGCGTTGAGCTGGCTTGAGCGCTCCTCGTCCTCTGGCGCCACCAGGAACACCAGGGTAAAGCGTCCCTTGTCGTTGTCCTTGCGACGCACCTCCTTGAGGCCCAGCAGGTCGCAATAGAAGTGCAGAGAGGCGTCAAGGTCGCTGACACGCACCATGGTGTGTAGAAATTGCATTCGGGTCTCCTCGGGGTTCAGGGGGCCGCGTCTGCTGCGCGGGCTCAGGGGTAACGGGCCACTACCATGGCGCGCGCATCATCGGCTGTAAAGCCGAGCACCGCGTAGTCATCGAGGCGGCCGGTCTCCATCCCGGGCGAGCCATGGGGCATGCCCGGCACCGCCAGACCATCGATATCCGGCGACGCCTCCAGCAGCCAGGCCACCTGCTCGGCGGGGACATGGCCCTCGATCAGGTAGCGCCTGCCGTCTTCATTGGTCAGGGTAGCGGTATGACAGGACGCCAACGCCTGGGGAACCCCCAGGCGCTGCTTGACCGACGCCATGTCGGGGCTATCGTGAAGACGCACCTCGAAGCCGGCCTCACGCATATGCTCGGCCCAGGCGCTGCAGCAGCCGCAGTGGGGATCCTTGTGCATGTCCAGGCCGGCGGCCAGTGCAAGCGGGCTGAAGACACCCATGAGAACGGCGCCCAGGGCGCGAGAAAGACGTGTCATCGCGTATGATCTCCTGACGGAAAAAGAGAAGGACAGGCCTCAGGATCGCAGAATCGCGCCATCAAGGGTATGCCGAGTCGGTACCCTTTTGTCGTAGCGCAGGTCGGTCCCAGGGGAATCGAGACACCTTACCAACAAGAGCAAGCCGCATGAGCGAGTACTGCGACCTGGCCCCGGGGCATCCGCTGCACGGGCCCTACCATGACAGCGAATACGGGTTCCCGATCCGAGGCGAGTCCGACCTGTTCGAGCGCCTGGCACTCGAGATCAATCAGGCCGGTCTGTCGTGGCTTACGGTGCTGAAGAAGCGCGAGGGCTTCAAGCGCGCCTTCGACGGCTTCGACGTCGATCGGGTCGCCGCCTACGACGACGACGATCGGGCACGTCTGCTGGCCGACGCCGACATCATTCGTCACCGCCTGAAGATCGAGGCGGTGATCCACAACGCCCGGGTGATCCAGGCCATGCGGGAGTCCCACGGCGGCTTCCAGGCCTGGCTCGATGCCCACCACCCACGTGAGCACGCGGACTGGGTGAAGCTGTTCAAGCGTCACTTTCGCTTTACCGGCCCGGAGATCGTCAAGGAGTTCCTGATGAGCGCGGGCTACCTGGCCGGCGCCCACCGCGACGACTGCCCGGTGCAGGCCCGAATACTGGCGGCGGCGCCACCATGGACTCGCTGACCCAGGCCGCCCTCGGCGCG